>DAIEQP010000336.1 GCA_027347805.1 Ignavibacteria bacterium
ATAAAATGCGGGCAAAAATTTTATTGCCCGCATTCTGCTTTAGGAATTTATTTTTTTGAATCTATTTCTTTAAGTAATTCATCACATGCAGCTTTAAGCTGTGAGTCAGAATCCTTTGCAATCCAATCCACATCATTCTGAACGATAATATCAGGAACAGCCGGGCCGAGTTCTTCATTTTTGTCTGTAGCCTTTACAAACCATCCTCTGCCTGGAAGACGGACAAAAGATCCATCGATTAATTGTTTTCCTCCCGTGGAAATTACAGAGCCATTAGTAGGCACGCCCACGAGTTTTCCGATTCCGAGAGTTTTGTATGCGTGTGAAAATATTTCCGCGTTGGAATAACTTCCTTCATTGCATAAAGCAATAGATGGCTTTGTCCATGCTGCAAAAACAAGTCTTTCACCAATAGGATAATAATCACGGAATTTTAATTTGTCTTTTTCAAGGTTATCACTTGCACCGCGCGGAATAGTATAAGCATGCTGCTTGTAATTTAAAACAGTCATTAAGTAGTCGGTAGTTGATCCGCCTCCGTTGTAACGGACATCAACAAGCAATCCTTCTTTACCATAACCGGCTGCGGTTAGTTCTCTTTCAAATACTTCAAAGCTTGGAAAATCCATTCCCTGAATATGAATATAGCCGAGTCTTCCGTTTGAATATTTTTCAACAAGACTTTTTCTGTTGCTGACCCATTCCTGGTAAAGAAGCTGTCTCAAACTAGTAACAGGTCTGATTGCGATTTCCCGATCTTTACCATCTTTATCTTTAACAGACAGAAGGATTTTTTCATCAGGTGTTGTATTAAGTAATTCATAAAAATTAGCGGCGGCATTTATTTCGGTGCCGTTAACTGATGTGATTATATCATTCACATACAGTTTGCTTGAAGATTTATCAGCCGGAGAATTTGGAATTACTCTTAGCACTTTCATCCCATTTTCTACAGGAGTAAGTTCAGCACCCAATAAACCGGTTGCATCTTTTTGAGTTTCAATTCTTTCCGGTGCTGTAAAACCCATATGGCTTGAATTCAATTCACCCAGCATATTATTAAACATATCACGGAAATCCTGCGATGTTGATGCCATTACACAAAGATCATGATATTTCTTTCCGAGTGCATTCCAGTCATTTCCATGAAACTGAGGATCGTAAAATCCGTCCCGTATTGTTCTCCAGGCTTCGTTAAAAATTTGCTCACGTTCTGCTGCATAATCAATTTTAATTTTAGCAGAATATGGGAGCGCTTCTGTTTTATCCCCTTTAATATCGTAACGTGAAAGTGCGCCTCCTCTTTTCATAAAGTAGATGTACTTTCCATCTTTATCCATCGTTGCATTTGATGGATTAGACCCGCCCTTTGTTATTTCCTTAAGATCTTTCCCATCCCATTTAATGCTGTAAAGATCTCTTCCTTTGGCCGTACTGCTTTCTCCGATGTAGAAAAATGTTTCACCGTCTTTACTAATTATTAAATTGCTTTCATCACCCGGGAAATTTGTAACCTGTGCAATCCTTTCATGAATTCTGTCGAAATCAATTTTAACCGGTTTTACTTTAACAGAATCTTTTTTTGAATTCTCTTTTGGTTTATCATCTTTTGCTGCTGCAGGTTCTTTTGGTGTTTCCTTTTCATCCCAATCGGATTTAGTTTTTTCCCAATCCTCTTTTTTCAGCCAGACAAACCAGGCATCGCTCGATCTGTTATTTCTTGCCGATATAAATCCAAGTTTTGAACCGTCGGCACTCCAGAAGGGCTGTGAATCTTCCCGCGGGTGCATTGTAACGTTCACAGGTTTCGAAGAATTATCTGCTGCCTGAATGAATACTTCTGTATTAAAATAAAGATCATCCATTGAATAGGAGAGCCATTTATTATCAGGGCTCCATTTAACGCTATTAGGTGTTGTCCATCCTTCGGTTAGAATTTTTTCATTGCTTAATTTTCCTTCTGCAGAAATTTCTGCTACAACGAATTGTTTTTTATCTGTACCGCGTGCATATGCAATTTTTTTCCCGTCTCCCGATATTACAGGATCAGATTCATCTGCGTCTGTATCAGTTAATTTTGTGATTGCATGCTTTAGCGATTTGAAAATATTCTGTTGAGATTTGTCAGAAGATTTTACGAGATATAATTCGTAATTGTTATTTTCTCTATCCGAAGTAAAAACTATCGTGCTGTCATTAAGCCAAGCCGGTGATATATCTCTTGCCGGATTATTGCTAAGGTTAACACTTCTTGATTTATCCTTGTCGGCCTCTTTTACAAAAATTTCTCCTCGGATAACAAAACAAATTAATTTACCATTCGGAGAAACAATATAATCTTCCATGTTACCGGAAAAAGTTTTTATTTCTTCAGGATCAAGTCTGTCGTCTGCATTAATTAGAACATTTACTTTATGCGGATCAATTTTATCAGATTTTGTAATAAATATATTCTGGTTCTGTTCGAATACAATTGTTGAACCATCGGCGGATAAACCGAAATAGCGAATAGAATGATCTTTGAAATTTGTGAGCTGTTCAGGTTTTCCCGCCTAAGTGCCATCATCATTAATTTTTACTTTGTAAAGATTATAGTGCCCGCTATTGGAACTTAAAAAATAGAGTGTTCTCGAATCCTGCCATTGTGGATAAATATCATTGGCTGAAAAATCAGTTAGCCGAGAATATTTTTTTGTTTTTGTATCGAATAGCCAGATATCCCTGTTTGATGAACCGCGGTAATTTTCTCGAGGAATGGGATTAATATCCCCCCTGACAAACGCAATAAATCTGCCGTCCTGAGAAATTATAGGATCGAATCCTACCGCGTCAAGAATTCTTTTTTCAGTTCCACCAGTTGCAGAAATTGAATAAACTTCACTCGGTCTTTCAATCTGGTTAAATTCTCTATTTGTTGAAAAAATAATATTGCCGTTATTATCCCAGCTGCTTATTAAATCCTGTGAGGAGTGATAAGTCAATCGCTTTGGAGTTCCACCTTCAGTTGAAACCACAAAAATATCGTTATTGCCGTATCTCGCACCGCTGAATGCTATTTGTTTACCATCAGGAGAAAATTTCGGGTAAGCTTCATATGCATCGTGCACTGTAAGCCGCACCGCTTTTCCACCAGACGAATGGACTGTCCAGATATCTCCCTGGAAAGAAAATGCAATCAACGATCCGTTATTATTTAAAGAGGGGAAGCGCAGAAGCAGCTTTTCCTCTGCTGCTATTGAATTAACAAGAATAAATAATGAAATAAATAAACCCAGTTTTTTCATTTAAAATTCCTTTCATGTTTATGCAAAAAATATAATTTTAATTACTGAGAAAAAAAGAAATGATAATTATACTTGATGAAAGGTTATATAATCTTTTCAGCGGCAAGGCGGACTTAAAAGTGAGTCGATGGATCTAATTTAATCTATTATAGAACCAAATCTAATGCTAATATGAAATTTCAAAGCGCCTAATAAGGTAACATAAACATTCTCATGGAAACAGAATTAGAAAAACTTTTAACAAGCTCATACAAAGATGGCATGATTTCATTCATGGAAAGTCATCCTGAATCTTTTGACGAGGCATTTGAACTTGCGCTTGTTGATAAGCAGCCCCTTTCCTGGCGAGCCGCATGGTTGTTATGGAGCTGTCTTAAAGAAAACGATGAAAGAATAAAAAAATATACAGGCCGTATAATAAGCGGCATTAAATCGAAGAATGATGGGCACCAGAGAGAATTGTTAAAAATACTTCTCTTAACAAATTTGAACAAAACTAATGAAGGTTTATTGTTCGATCTCTGCATGGACATTTGGGAACAGATAAACAAAGATCCTTCAGTTAGATACACCGCCCTGAAGATGATTTCAAAGATTGCGGGCAGACATCCCGAATTAAAAGAAGAAATAAAATTTTTAGCACGGGAAGAATTTCGGGAAACTTTATCGCCCGGGATAAAAAAAGTAATTGATAGAATGATGGATGAGTTTAATAATTCCAGTTTGAAAAAGAAAAAAACTGAAGGGCGCAGAAAAAAGCAATAAAAACATTTTCACTTTATCTAAACTATTAACTTTCAATCCATTATAAATTGTTTCTTTCCAATTCAAGCAATTTCTGTTTGCGCCATAAACCACCGCCGTAACCGCCAAGCTTACCATCTTTATTCACAACCCTATGACATGGAATTACAATGGCAATTCTGTTTAAACCGTTTGCATGACCAACGGCTCTTTGTCCTTTTGGAACACCAACCTTTACAGCCATCTCTTCGTATGATAGGGTTTTGCCATGAGGGATATTTAATAATTCATTCCAAACTTTCTGCTGAAACAAAGTGCCGGGATAAACAATTGGAACTGTAAATTTTGTGAGTGTTCCCTCAAAATAATTTTTCAATTCTTTCTTCAGGTGAATTATATGTTTGTTTTCACCCGGAACGATAGAACACTTAAAATGTTTTCTTAAAGTTGTAAACTGCGCGTCAAGCATTCTTCTGTCGGAAAATTCAAGAAGAATTATTCCTTCATTTGTAGCAGCGGCTACCAGAGGTCCCATTGGACTTTCAATCCATGCTGTTACAATGTAATCTTTATTTCTGCTTTTGCCGGGAGAGTTGCCAAAAGTTTTTGAAAACGCTTCGCGGAACCCGCTGTGAGATTCATATCCATAACCCAGAGCAACATCATCCAATTTCTTTCCTTCACGAATTTGTTCGAATGAAATTCCAAGTCTTCTACCGCGGCAGTATGCCTGAAAAGTCATTCCATAATTTTTGAGGAAATATCTTCTTGCACGCGCGGGGTCAATTTTTATTGATCTAAGAAACTGATCATTGTAACGCTCGGTTGGATTTTCATCGATGATGTTTAAAAGTTTTGTTACCCATTCGGGCAGGGTACCAATTGCTTCCATCGGCCTGCATCTTTTGCATGGTCTGTATCCCGCAAATACAGCTTCACGCGATGATGAAAAGTATTCGACATTCTTTGCCAGCGGTTTTCTTGCTGAACAGGAGGGAAGACAAAATATTCCCGTGCTTTTAACAGCCAGGTAAAAAATTCCATTGTATGATGAATCGCTTTGTTTATAAGCGCGTTCCATTTCTGGAACAGATGGAAGCGGGTTAAAATTTATGTTCAAGATAAATTCCTTTATTATTTTCCTGAACAATAATATGCAGAGGTGGTTTTATACTCCACCGAAAAATGAACAGTGATATTGAA
>DAIEQP010000339.1 GCA_027347805.1 Ignavibacteria bacterium
GTCCTTACGGCGAATGGGGATCAAAAAAATATCTAACTGCAAGTCTTGATCAGAGTTTGAAAAGAATGAAATTGGATTATGTTGATATTTTTTATTCGCACCGTCCGGATCCCGAAACACCTCTTGAAGAAACTATGGAAGCTCTCGCATTGGCAGTTCATCAAGGTAAAGCCTTGTATGCAGGCCTCTCAAATTATTCTGCCGAAATGACTTTTAAAGCCGTGCAAATTTTAGAAGAAATGGGTGTGCGCTGTTTAATTCATCAGCCAAAATATTCTATGTTCGAGCGATGGGTTGAAAATGGGTTGCTTGATGTTCTTGAGCAGTCCGGAATTGGTTGTATTCCTTTTTCACCACTGGCTCAGGGTTTATTGACAAACAGATATTTGGATGGAATTCCAGAAGGATCGCGTGCATCCAAAGCACATGGATTTTTGAGACCGGAACAAATTACTGATGAAAAAATTTCTAAGGTTAAAAAGTTAAACGATATCGCAAAAAAAAGAAATCAATCATTAGCACAGATGGCGCTTGCATGGCTTCTGAAAGATAGCCGTATAACATCAGTTTTAATTGGTGCAAGCAGTGCAGCACAGCTTGACGATAATTTAGCAATGCTGAATAATCTGAATTTTTCTGATGCTGAACTAATCAAGATTGAGGAAATTTTAAAGTAATTATACATGCAGATTTTAGGAAAGGCCATTTACCCAGACGTACATGGCTTTTTTTATTTAATAAATTCAGTTTGTCAGGAATGTTTTATATTTTTTTTTGATATTTACTCACCATGAATGAATTAAAGAAGTTCGATAATTCTTTTCGTAACAAAAAAATTAAATTAATCGCCGGTGTAGATGAAGCCGGACGCGGACCTCTGTGCGGACCTGTAGTTGCTGCATCAGTAATTTTTGATAAAAAAATATTCCACCCGCAAATAAACGATTCAAAAAAAATTTCCGAAAAAACAAGAAATGAATTGTTCGACTGGATTATAGAGAATTGTTCTTCATATGGAATTGGAATAGTAGATCATAAAAAAATTGATGAAATAAACATTTTACAGGCATCACTAAAAGCAATGAAAATTGCTGTACAATCTCTCAAACATGAACCTCATTTAGTATTGATTGATGGAAATAAATCATTTCAATCTAAAATCCCGGCGAATACAATCATAAAGGGAGATTCAAAATCGTTTTCAATTGCGGCTGCTTCAATTCTGGCTAAAGTTACAAGAGACCGGATGATGACCAAACTTGCCGAAGAATATCCTGGATACGGCTGGGAACACAATAAAGGTTATGCAACAAGAGAACACGTTGCAGCTATTAAAAGGCTCGGAATAACTCCCCACCATCGAAATACATTTTTAAAAAATATTATTGGTGAAATGCAGCAAGAATTATTTATCCAATAAAAATGGAAAACGAAAATAAAAGAGCAAAAGGTAAAACCGGGGAAGAGATTGCCTGCAAGTACCTCGAATCCCGCGGCTATAAAATCATTGAAAGAAATTATCAATACGGACATGGAGAAATCGATATAGTTGCAATGGACGGGAATGAACTTGTTTTTGTTGAAGTGAAAACTCGCAAAAGTTTGGAATTTGGCGAACCTGAATTTGCATTTACACGGAATAAATTAAATCAGGTTAAAAAAGTTGCCTCTGCTTATCTAGTCGAAAATAATATAAATGACCATATCTGCAGAATTGATGCAGTTGCCATTCAATTAATTCAAGGGCAAAAACCAATAATCAGGTTGTATAAAAACGAACAGTTATAATCACATCTTTTCAAGTCATTCCTAGTTTTGCTATTTTGGCATATTAAAATTCTAGCAGATGAAATTACCCCATCAAAAATACGGCAGAAAACTAAAGACTAGCGATTATATTTATAATTTCTTCGCGACTATTACCGGTTTAACAATTTTTAATATCCAGTTCATTAAAGAAGTATTTATCCCTCCGTACGAAATATCAGAAATCAAAAAGCATATGGATGAACTTGGAGTAAAAACTTTTGGTATTGTAAGCATAACAGGAATTATACTCGGATTGGTATTAACAATGCAAAGCCAGCCAGTAATGCAGCGTTTCGGCGCCACCGATTTTCTTCCCGCTATGGTTTCGATTTCTGTAATACGCGAACTGGGACCAGTTATTACGGCACTAATTTTCACCGGAAGAGTAAGCTCCGGAATTGGAGCCGAACTCGGATCGATGAGAGTTACTGAACAGATAGATGCAATGGAAGTTTCTGCTGTAAATCCATTTAAATATCTTGTAGTTACACGCGTTATTGCAACAACAATGATTCTCCCAATTCTAACAATTTATGTTGTATTCATAGAACTGGCCGGTTCATTTTTTGAAATTGTACTTGTTGAAAGCATGACGCTGAAATATTTTGTCGATTCGGTTATTAATGCAATTCAGTTCGGTGATTTTATTCCCGGAATTGGTAAAACATTCGTCTTTGGATTTATTACAGGTCTTGTCGGGTGCTACAAAGGTTTTACTGCAGAAGGAGGAACTGAAGGAGTTGGAAGAGCATCAACAACAGCGGTAGTTCTTTCTTCACTTCTAATTTTAATTTTTGATATGGTCTTGGTAAAAATTTCATTATGGTTATGGCCGACACTAGGATAGTTGAAATATATAATCTCTGCAAGAGCTTTGGTACACACAAAGTACTTGATGATGTTTCGTTGAATGTTCAGCGCGGTGATAACCTTGTTGTCTTTGGAAGAAGCGGTCAGGGAAAAAGTGTTTTGTTAAAATGCATAATTGGTTTGATGCAGCCTGATTCAGGAAAAATACTCATCAATGGAAACGATGTGTTTTCATTATCAGTAAAGCAGCTTAACGAGGTAAGAAAAAATATCGGATTCCTTTTTCAGAGCGCCGCTTTGTATGATTCAATGACAGTCAGAGAAAATTTATCTTTTCCGCTTAAGCGTCATTTTCCTGATAGAACTCAAAAGGAAATTGATGATAAGATTAATCATACACTTGAACTGGTTTCTCTTTCTGAAGCGATTGATAAAATGCCTTCGGAACTTTCCGGAGGGATGAGAAAAAGAATCGGGCTGGCACGTTCAATAATCACAGATCCTGAATTGATGCTGTATGATGAACCGACAACCGGTCTTGATCCGATAACGACAAAAGAAATAAGTGAGCTGATTATTAACCTGCAGAAAAAACTGAATATGACTTCTATTGTAGTTACGCACGATCTTGTATGCGCGAAAATCATTGCTGACCGTGCAATCTTTTTAAGAGAAGCAAAGGTTGCTTATGAAGGCAGCATAAAAGATTTAACAGACAGTGATGATAAATTTTTGAAAAATTTCTTCAGTCATGAAATTGTAAAAGAAGAGGAGTAATAAATGTTTAAGCAGTTAGAAGGCGCGCGATTAGGAATATTTGTTTTTCTTGGTACAGTATTGCTCGTACTTTCTATTTTTTTATTGGGCAATAAAGAAAAACTATTCAGCAGCACAATCGAAATAAAAGCTTTCTTTAACCAGATTGAAGGATTGAAACCGGGCGCTCCTGTTCGTTTAAGCGGTTATGATGTTGGAAGCGTAAGCAGCATTTCACTTTCAAGCGATACAACTGGCCGGGTTGAAGTAAGAATGAGAATTGATAACTAACTCAAACAATTTATCAGAATTGACAGCAGAGCTTCTATTGAAACAGAAGGACTTGTAGGGAAAAAGATTGTTACTATAAATCCGGGAACATCGGATGCCGCGGTAATTTCCGACGGCGGAGTTTTGCAATCAAAAAATCCTGTTAATGTATCTGCAATAATTGAAGAGACACAAGCAATAATGAAAAATGTCAAGAATCTTTCAGGCAGTTTTGCTGATGTATTCGACAGAATAAATAAGGGAGAAGGTTCAATCGGTAAACTTGTAAATGATGATGCGCTTTATAATTCAACTGTCTCAATTACACAGACCGCAGATAAAAGTTTAACTTCAATTACAAAACGAATGGAACAGATTTCAGACATTATTGTTGATGCAACCGATGGTGTTAAAAAAATAATAACAAATGTTGATGCAACACTTGCAGATGTGAAACATCTAGTTCAGGAGACAGAAAAAGGTGAAGGTGTGCTGGGCAAATTAATTGCCGATAAAAGCATGGGCGATTCTCTAAAGACGATGATATCAAATCTTACCAAGACTACAGAAGCTGCAAGAATTGCATCTGTAAGTTTTGCTGATAATATGGAAGCTTTAAAACACAATTGGTTATTCAAGAGTTATTTTGAACAGCGCGGATACTGGAGTACTACCGAATATGAAAAAATGATTAATGATCAGATTGAGGAAATGAAGAAGCAGCAGGAAATTCTGAAAAAGATGATGGATGAAATGAGAGAATTGAAATCCCAGATAAATGTGAAAAAATAATTTTAACCATATAATTCTTTAATTCGTTTTGAGACTGTTTCCCAAACTTGTTCTACCGAAACAGCTTTCATTGCTTCCCCCTCCTGTTCATCGGTATAAGTCTCTCTTATCAATGGGGATTTTATTGTTCGGTGAATTTCTCCGTACGGCCTCCAATCTTCCGGATCAGAGGAGCCCAAAACTGCACACGTTGGTGTTTGAACTGCAACAGCAACATTCATTGGGCCGGTACAATTTGTAAGACACATACCACAACTTTTTATTAATGCAGCCAGTTCTCCAATTGATTTTGTTTCCGGAGCTACAAATATTTTGCTGTTATCTGCAGATGAAACATATTCGGCAAGTTCTTTTTCTTTTCCACTCCAGGTTACAATTATATTCAGTTTATAATTATCAACAATTCTTTTTGCAATCTCTTTATATCTCTCGGGAAGCCAGGCACGTATTGGCTTGCTTGCCCCGGGATGAAT
Source organism: Ignavibacteria bacterium (assembly GCA_027347805.1). Taxonomy (GTDB): domain Bacteria; phylum Bacteroidota; class Ignavibacteria; order Ignavibacteriales; family Melioribacteraceae; genus Stygiobacter. The sequence continues at coordinate 4,911 of DAIEQP010000339.1, forward strand.
ACAAACTGTGTTTTCTTTCTTTAAAGATTTTAGCACAAAAAACTTTTCAGCAAAAGCCTTATCAGATTCACATATATGAGTGTATGGAGTTTCATCTTTTACAATTATTCCTGCGGCTTTTACAATATCGAGATTCCTATGAATTTCATGATACCTGCCGAACGGGAACGGAACCTTAACATTATACAGGTTCATCATATTTTTAGGGCCCGAACTGACACGAATTTTAGCTCCGCTCAAAAATGAAATCACTGCACAGCGGTCCGAATGCCAGCGCAGGTTTATTGCCAGATCAAATTTGTATCTGCGTAAATGAAGAATCAGTTTAAATAGATTATTGATTGATTTGATGCCCGAATATTTTTTTTCATCGTAAATAATTAACTGATCTACAATTGATCCGGATGGTACGATTTGATGCATTAAACTGTTCCCTAGCAAAACAACATTTGCATCAGGATAGGTTTCCTTCACAGAACGAATAGCTGAGGTTCCCATTATCATATCGCCAAGGGCGCCCCACTTTATTATCAATATATTTCGCGGATCTTTAATCATTTTAATTCGAGAATCTCTTTAGCTTTTTCAACAACTTCATCAGGGTTAATGTCATCAAGGAAAGATTTTTTATAACTATTTGTGTTTCTTCTTCCAATTATAAAATATTGCTTTTCCTCTTCGGAATAAAATTTCCAAGGTTTAATTTTATCTTCAGGGAATAAAGAAATTGTAGCAATTTTTAAAGCGGCAGATAGATGCCTGGCACCGCTGTCATTACAAATTACAAGTGAACATTTTGAAATCATCCATGCAAGCTGCTGGATACTTGAAGATGTATCTACCGGAAAAACATTTTCACCTAATCCATTAACTAGGTATTTCATCTGGGATTCTGCCGGACCGAGAAACAAAACAACTTTTACATTTGGGTAAACTGTCAAACTGGAAATTACTTCTTGAAAACTTTCGAAAGGCCAAATTTTAGTCGATTCACTTGCACCTGGATGAATTCCAATTACAATATCTGAGCGATCGATTTTGTTTTTATCAAAGATTTCTTCAGACCAATTTTCATATCCTTTACTCAGAATAAAATCAGTTTGTTTACTGTTAATTCTTGCGCGAAACTTTTCAACTATCTTAAGGTAATATGTCATATAGTCTAAATCTTCCTCTATAACATTTACTTTTTCGGTTAGAAGAAAACCAAAGTTGTTTTGTATCGGTGCTATTCTAATTTTCGCCCCGCTTAAATAACTCCAAATCGCATATCTGTCCCCTGCCTGGAATGAAATTACAGCATCATATTTTTTTGATCGGAGGAAAAAGATATACCTGAGTTCAGCAAAAAATCTTTTCAATCCATGAATTTTTTTTATTTCGCCATCATAAAATATAATTTCATGAAGGTTTGGATTTTCGCGGAGGACATCTTTGTATTCTTTTCTTACAAGAAATGAAATTTGAGCCTGCGGAAAAGAAATCTTTAATTCCCTTATTGCCGCGCTGCAGACAATTAAATCACCAAGATACTTGAGATTTATGAGCAGAATATTTTGAGGTCTGTTTTTTTTCAACAAGATAGATTTTTTTTGCATGTATAAGTTAAAACATTTAATCAAAATATTCGATTTACACTGGCAACCTTTATATTTTATGACCGTTGTTCTAACTTTGATTTGTAGCTTGAAAACCGGTTATTTGTATTAAGCAATTATTTACAACAAGAAATTGATTCAAGGATTAAATCCGGTAGAATGGAAAAGTTTAATAAAAATACAATTTTACATATTCACCTTCCCCTGTTAATTGTTCAGATAACATTTGGATCATTATCACCATTCACAAAACTTGCTTTAAAATATTTTACCCCTTTCAGCGTTGTTTTTTTCAGAGTTTATTTTACAGCACTATTATTTGCATCCATTTTTTTCTTATACAAGAAAGAAAAGATAATGGATATAAAACATTTTGCTTGGCTTGCACTGTTTGGTTTTTTTGGCGTCGCCGGAAATCAGTTGTTTTATGTAACGGGAGTCTCAATTACTACTGCAGTTAATGCAGGAATCCTTCAAACAACAATTCCAATTTTTACTCTTATAGTTGCTATATTCCTTCGGAAGGAAGAATTGACGCCGATAAAAATTGCCGGGACATTAATTGCAATTTCAGGAGTTGCCTACTTAATAGATTTTGGACGATTTCATCTAAATGGAAATATTTGGGGCGATTTATTTCTACTTTGTAATTCCTGTTTTTATGCTGTTTATCTTGTGATTTCGAAACGCATGCTTGCAATATACAATTCATTCACTGTGATAACTTATGTATTTCTTTTTGCAGCAGTGATGATTCTGCCATTCACAATTAGCAGCGTTGCTTCTATAAATTACAGCACAATTCCGGCAAACGGCTACGCTGCACTTTTAATGGTTTTAATTTTCGGAACAGTCGTGCCTTACGCTGTTGTGACATTCGCATTAAGGAAAACTCAATCTTCTTCTGTTGCAATATACAGTTACCTTCAGCCATTAATTGCTTCAGTGCTATCGGCTCTTGTTGTGGGTGAAACAATTACAGTTAAAATTATAATTTCTGCTTTCATAATAATTCTTGGTGTTTCATTTGTAACTTTTGCCGGAATTTTCCGGTTTAATAAAATATTATCCAGAATCAAAGGATTTATTGAATAGTCGTTACAAATACTTCCACTTTATTTGGAATTTTATCCGCTCTATTTATTAATTTGTTTTTTGCAATTTTGAAAGAAATTCATGGCTAAGAAAAAAAATGTAAATGATGATAAGCGAATAATTGTTAGAGGCGCTCGTCAGCATAATCTCAAAAATGTATCACTTGAGATACCTAGAAATAAATTGGTTGTTTTCACAGGTGTTAGCGGCAGCGGCAAATCCTCTCTTGTTTTTGATACAATTTATGCCGAAGGACAGCGCCGTTACGTTGAAAGTTTATCTTCATATGCCCGGCAATTCCTTGAAAGGATGAATAAACCGGATGTTGATTTTATTTTTGGAATTTCCCCAGCGGTTGCGATAGAACAAAGAACAGGCGGCAGAAATCCTAGATCAACTGTCGGCACAAGCACTGAGGTTTATGATTTCTTAAGATTGCTTTTTGCACGTATCGGAAAAACATATTGCTTCAGCTGCGGAAATATTGTCCAGAAAGATTCGACAGGATCGGTTAGCGACTGGTTAGAAAATCAGAATGAAGAACATAAGTTTTATCTTGGATTTCCAATCCATTCCCATGAAGGAAGAAATGTTAAAGAAGAGTTGGAGCTTCTTAAAAAAAAGGGATTCTTCAGAATATTCATAGGCAAAGAAATTGTTGATCTCAATTCTAAATTCACTATCCCA
>DAIEQP010000347.1 GCA_027347805.1 Ignavibacteria bacterium
TTTGAATGATATTCTTATTCCACATCTTAAAGCAGTGTTCACACTTAATTATACTCAGGTAATGCTGATACAGTTTAGTTTTTTTACAGCATATGCTGTTGTATCAATACCATCCGGGTTGCTGGTAGAAAAACTTGGATATAAAAATGGAATTGTAATTGGACTTGTAACAGCGGGTATAGGATGTTTATTGTTTTATCCTGCGGCAGGTTATCAATCATATATAATGTTTCTTGTTGCGTTATTTGTTCTTGCAAGCGGCATTACATTACTCCAGGTTGCGGCTAATCCTTATGTAGCAATTCTCGGAAAACCGGAAACAGCTTCAAGCAGGCTGAATCTCACACAGGCATTTAATTCTTTGGGAACAACAATTGCCCCTTTGTTTGGCTCACTACTAATTTTATCTATGGCAGTAAAGACAGCAGAAGAATTAAAAGTTATGACAGATACCGATTTGACTGTATATAAATTAGCCCAGGCAGGCGCAGTTCAGGTTCCGTATCTTGGTCTGGCCGCTGCACTCTTTATTATTGCTGCAATGTTTGCAATAATCAAATTACCCAAAATTGAAGCCGCAGAAATTTCTGCAAGCGGCGGCGAAGGACAAAATTTTCACGACATTCATGAAAGTGCATGGAAATACAAACATCTTGTATTGGGTGCAATAGGAATTTTTGTTTATGTAGGCGGCGAAGTTTCAATAGGATCTTTCCTTGTTAATTATTTCGGCCAGCCGGAAATTGCAGGATTAAAAGAAGCTGATGCCGGAAGATTTGTTTCCTTTTATTGGGGCGGGGCAATGATTGGAAGATTTCTCGGCTCTTATCTTACGCGTAAAGTAAAACCTAATTTATATTTAGCAGTAAATGCTGGTGTTGCAGCATTTCTAGTAATTATTTCAATGATGACTTTTGGTCAGGTCGCAATGTGGTCAATTCTTGCTGTCGGTTTATTTAATTCAATTATGTTTCCAACAATATTTACGCTTGCTATTGATGGCTTGGGAAAACACACCGGTCAGGGTTCAGGAATTCTTTGCACTGCAATTGTCGGCGGCGCTTTAATTCCTGTGCTCCAGGGATTCTTTGCAGATAACATCGGAATTCATCATGCGTTTTTCATACCGGTTCTTTGCTACATTTATATTGTTTTCTATGGATTGAAGGGATATAAACCAACATTTGCAAAGTAATCTTGAGTTTACTTTTTATAGTCAAGTACAACTTAATACCCGGGTAATTCACCCGGGTTTTTTTATTCCTTGCCGAAGAATTGTTTTACAGAAATAAAAATGATGTGATTATTATATTTACATTTATGAATGATAAATTTGCCGGACATAATATGAAGAAGAGATTATTACTGTTTGTCCTAGTGATTTGCGCAAATCTTTCAGCACAAACCGCATACCCAGATATAAACGAAAATATAGAACGGGGTAATTATTCGAGAGCGCAGATAATGATCTTAGGTAAATTGAGAAATGTAAACCTTCCTGAAAGCGAAGCATATGATCTAAAGTTTCAAATTGAAGTAATGGAACGGATTCGAAAAGATTTTAATAAATCGCGGGATGATATTGCTGCCGCACTTGCAAAATATTATCCGAATCTTAGTGAAGAACAAATTGATGAATGGGAAAAAAGTAATGCGCTTGAGATGAAAATAATCGATGGTGAAAAAAGATATTTCAGCCGGGCTGTTTCAAATCTATTCCGGCTGAACGATAAAGCGAAAAAAATTAAAGAAAGTGTTGATGGAATTAATGTTGATAAACTCGAAGAATTTTTAAAAGGATACATACCAAAGGTTGTAAAAACGGCTTCAGCGTATAAGCAGAGATTTGTTCTTCCTGTTAAAATGAAATTAAAATATTCGCTGACTGTAAAACCTAACGTTGTCCCTGCTGGAGAAATTATTAGATGCTGGCTTCCATATCCAAAGGAATCAAACCCGAGACAGATCGATGTTCGTTTAATAAGTGCGAATAAAAAAGAACATATAATTGCCTTTGACTGCAATCTTCAGAGAACACTTTATATGGAAGAGAAAGCAAAAGCCGATCAGCCGACAAGATTTGAAATTGAGTTAAGTTATACTTCAATGGCTGAATATGTTGATTTGTTTTCAAACAGCGGGCTAATTACTTTTGATAAAAATCCCGAAATATTTTCAAGATATACAAAAGAAGAATATCCGCAGATTGTTTTTACAGAAAGGATAAAAGAAATTTCGAGAAAAGTAGTTGGCGATGAAAAAGACCCAATTCAAAAACTAAAAAAGATATTTACGTGGGTTGACGAAAACACTCCATGGGTGGGCACAAGAGAATATTCTACTATTCCTAATATTCCGGAATATGCACTCGAACAAAAACATGGAGACTGCGGCATACAGACTCTTCTTTTTATGACTCTTTGCAGGTACAATGGAATTCCTGTTAAATGGCAGAGCGGCTGGATGCTGTATCCTGATAAGATAGACATGCACGATTGGGGTGAAATATATATTGATAATTATGGCTGGGTGCCTGTCGATCAAGACTTGGGAATTAAAAATTATCTAAACGATTCTCATAAATATTTTTATCTCGGTTCAACTGATGCATACAGGTTGATTGTAAATGATGATTATTCCAAACCGTTGTATCCTGCAAAAATCTTTCCTAGAAGCGAAACTATAGATTTTCAAAGAGGTGAAGTTGAGTGGAGAGGAGGAAATCTTTATTTCGATAAATGGAATTATGACATGCAGGTTGAATACAGTAATTAAGAATTGTTAATTATTATTTTCTTAACGCACTTATTGATGTGCGAAAACTTCCTACAAACATAGTTGCGGCAACACCAATTAATGTAAACCATGTCCATGCTGTAATTTTGAAAGTAATCACAAAAATCATAATTAATATTCCGGATGCAAATCCCGCAAGAGCATCTTCTTCACTCGCTTTCTTCACAAATATTCCAAGGAGAAATGTTCCTAACAATCCGCCGTATGTGAAAGAAGCAATGCCGAGTGCAAGTTCGATTACAGCTTGAGATGTATTCATGAAAAATAAAGCCGAGCATGAAAGTATAACTGCCCACATTACCGTGAATATTCTGCTGATTCTTAATTGAGATACATCATCGGTACATACTTTTTTGAATGGAAGGTAAAGATCAATCATTGTTGATGAAGACAAAGAGCTTATTGATCCGGCAAGAGTTGATAATGCAGCGGCAAGCAAACCCGCGATTATAAATCCAAATAATCCCGGCGGAAGCATTTCAATTATAAATTTCGGAAATACCATGTCGGATTTGATATTCATCGAACCATAGTAAACATAAAGCAGCACGACAATGAAAAGGAAAATCACAAATTGAATTATCACAATTACACCGCTGCCTATAACAGCTTTCCTGCTTTCATTAATGTTTTGAGTAGCCAGTAGTCTTTGAACAATTAATTGATCAGTTCCATGCGAAGCCATTGAAAGGAAAGCTCCTCCAATCAATCCTCCGAAAAGAGTGTAAGGTTTATTAAAAAATCCCGAAATACCGTTTTCAAATCCAAAATTAAAAACAGAAAACTTGCCGGCACTGCTTCCGGCTGTAATAACTGTGTTCCACCCGCCTGGAATTAAATTGAGTAGAAACAGAGCTGCTGCAACAGCACCTACCAGGTAAGTAAACATTTGAAATACATCCACCCAGATAATTCCTTTTACCCCGCCGGT
>DAIEQP010000372.1 GCA_027347805.1 Ignavibacteria bacterium
TTCAGCAAATTGATGAAACAAAAAACTTATTTTTAAGCATTGATGAGGAAAAAAGTAAATACAGATATGCCGCTGATAAGTGGAGCATTAGAGAAGTTTTGGGACACATTCTTGACGGGGAAAGGATATTTGCATATCGCGCATTGAGATTTTCTAGAAATGACAGCACTGAAATTGCTGGATTCGAACAAAATCTTTACACTGCTAACTCCAATCATGATAATATTCTATTATCAAATTTGCTGGAAGAATTTATCCTCGTAAGAAAATCAAATATTTTATTGTTCCAATCATTCACAGAAGATATGTGGCTAAGACGAGGTGTTGCCAGTAAAAATTCTGTTTCTGTACGTGCAATTCCGTTTATTATGTTTGGCCACTGTACACATCACCTAAATGTTATTAAGAATAAATATTTATAAAAGAATGTCATTATTGGTTATAGCATATCCGCAATTAGAAGAAAAAGATTACAGCTGGATTCAAGCTTTTAGGTCAAAGTATGATGAAAGATATTTTAAAGTTGTTGAACCTCACTTTACATTTGTTTTTCCAGATTTTAATACTGATAAAGATGAATTTATTAAGCATGTTCAGCATGTAGCAAAAAAGTTTAAGGAATTCTATTTTGTGTTAAGGTGCGCACAGATAGTGAAAGATTCATTCAGCGATTACACCGATGTGTTTCTTATTCCGGAAGAAGGTTACAGGCTTTTCGTTAAACTGCACGATGCGTTATATTCAGGAATACTTGAAAAAGAACTTCGATTGGATATTCCATTTATACCACATATTGGTATTGCAAATAATCTGGATGCCAAGAAATGTAAATTGCTTGCGGATGAAATTAATACTCTTAATCTTGAAATTGTTGGAGCAGTTTCAAAGCTTGAAATTATCACTTACGAAGAAAGTAAAGTAAAAACTATTAAACAGATTTATCTGTAATTAATCTAACATTCTTTATATTCCAAGCGACTAATTATATGACGATTAAATGAATAAATGATTTGAATGGCAGCAATTAAAAAAATATTAAAAACTGTTGAATGGGAAGCATTAGCTTGGATTGCCGGGTTAATTTATCTGGCACTTATTGATCCATATTCGGATTCACATTTTACTCTTTGTCCTTACAAAAATTTGGGAATAAATTTTTGTCCCGGCTGCGGTTTGGGAAAATCAATATCGCTTTTTTATCATGGGGATTTTTCATTATCGGTACATACACATCCGCTAGGAATTATTGCATTCACCATAATTTCGATCAGAATAGTTCAGTTAATCAGAAAAAAATATTTTAGCAATCAAAATGGAGAGGCTATTTATGGCTAACATCTTCGAATTATTACCCGAGATAGTTGGAGAAGAACAGTTATATATTTCGACTATCATAAAAAACATGGATGAGAAACAGGCGTTTCAATTTGCAAATGTGTACCGCGCACGCCGGAGAGATCCGCAAATTATTTTGCTGGTTACTTTAGTTGGATTCCTGGGTATTTCGGGCATTCAAAGATTTCTTACAGATCAAATCGGTTTAGGAATTTTATACCTGTTTACCGGAGGAATTTGTTTAATCGGTACTATAATCGATCTTGTTAACTATAGAAGAATTGCTTTTGAGTACAACCAAAAACAGGCAAACCAGATTGCTGTAATGCTAAAAGGAATTTAGCGCACACAAACTGCTTTTTTTTTATAAATAATTTTTGGTAAGTTTTAAAGCGAAGGATCAATTTTGCCTTTGCTAACTGTTGTATGTGTAAATAAAAGGAGTTGTTTCATGGCTGATCGTGAAAGTGGAACCGTAAAATGGTTTAATTCAACAAAAGGTTACGGTTTTATTGAGCGTGCAATTGGCGGAGAAGTATTTGTTCATTATTCCGCTATTAAATCCGAAGGATTCAAGTCTCTCGAACAGGGGCAGAAAGTAGAATTTGTAGTAGGCGATGGGCCGAAAGGTCCGCAGGCTCAGGAAGTAATAATAATTAAGAAACAATAATTTATTTAACGATTGGCCCGTCAATGAACGGGCTTTAGTTATTAAAATTTAGTTTCCTGTAATCATTTCTTTTACAATTGGTTTTAAGCCGGAGAACATAAGTTCGACTGCTATTACCATTAGTATGAGTCCCATTATTCTCATCAAAACTTTATTACCGTTGTCACCGAGCACCACTAAAATTTTTCTGCTTCCAACAAGTATCAGGTAAGTAATTGATAAAACGAATATAATGACTCCAAGCAGAATAAATTTTTCATTTATATTCTGTGTATCATTAAACAAAACTATTGTCATTGTAATTGAACCGGGCCCGCAAATAATAGGCATTCCAAGAGGAGAAATAGCAAAATCGTGCATGAAATCTGAAAAGTTTTGCCCCTCCTCTTTTAATCTATTGAGTTTTGCCTGAAGCATATCGTAACCGGAAAGGAAAAATAAAATACCGCCGACAATTCTCAATCCGTTTACAGAAATATGAAAGAAATCAAGAATAAAGTTGCCGGCGAATGCGAATAGTACCATTATAAAAAATGCTGTGGCAACTCCTTTTAACGCTATTCTATGAACATCTTTTGCTTCCATATTGCTAGTTAAAGATGAAAAAAGAGGAATTACTCCAAACGGCGTAACCATTGTAAATAGTGATGTGAAAGCAAGCATCGAAAACTGTATTAATCTATCCATAAATTTCCTTTCTCTATTGAACTTTTCATCGAAATATTTGTTTTTATATATGATTGATAAGATCAAAAAAAATTAGTTTATTGGCGTATCTAAATTCCAAAATACAAATGAGTTTGCAAAAAACATATAATCACAATGATTCAATTCGGGTTAATCGTCAACCGGAATTGAACTCTTTTGCTTCTTGCCTTTCGGCCTGCTGCTGTTGTTGCTGTTAATCTAATCTTTAGTTCCACTTACTATTTTAAAATAATTCTAAGACAGGAAAACTTACAATGGAAGAGAACCATTTATTTACCCGATTTGCAAATGATTTATTAGAAAAAAGACAAACGCATGCATGCACAACTTTGCTTAAAACTAATGCAATTGAATTCCTCAACCAGCTGATTGATTTTTTGTTCCCTCATTTTTCAAGTAAGGTTTATATTACACCGGAAGATGTTGTTGCTAAAGTTCAATTGCTGAAACGTGATTTAATTCAACTGCTTATTTCACTTAACGGAAATAAACCGCTAGATGACGTTGATACAATTGCTGATGCATTCATCGGCAGAATTCCTTCAATACACTCAAATCTATGGAAAGACGCAGAGGCAATATATTCGGGAGATCCGGCTGCAGAAAATATTGATGAGGTGATTCTTGCGTATCCCGGATTTATGGCTATTCTCATATATAGAATTTCTCATGAATTATATCTGCTCAAAGTACCGATTATTCCAAGAATAATATCCGAACATGCACATCAGATTACAGGAATTGACATCCACCCAGGAGCAACTATTGGAAGTCCATTTTTTATTGATCATGGAACCGGAATAGTAATTGGCGAGACTTCTTTGATCGGCAAAAATGTAAAAATATACCAGGGTGTAACACTCGGTGCTTTAAGTGTTGATAAATCTTTAGCACAAACTAAACGTCACCCTACAATTGAAGATAATGTAATCATCTATTCTCAAGCTGTAATATTAGGCGGCAATACTGTAATCGGAAAAAACAGTGTTGTTGGCGGAAATGCCTGGGTTACCCAAAGTATTCCCGCTGATTCTGTTGTTTACAATAAAAGTGAAGTTCGAGTAAAAACAAACAAAGAATTTGAAGAACCAATTAACTTTATAATTTAATAGAAAGGTACAACTATGAAAGCAAATAATATATTGGATACTATTGGGAATACTCCTCATGTTAGAATAAATAAATTATTCGGCAGCGATCATGAAGTCTGGCTTAAACTTGAAAGGGCAAATCCCGGCGGCAGTATTAAAGATAGAATCGCTCTTTCGATGATTGAAGATGCTGAAAAAAAAAGGTATTCTAAAAAAAGATTCAGTAATCATCGAACCGACTTCCGGTAATACTGGAATAGGTTTGGCGCTTGTAGCGGCAGTAAAAGGTTATGAACTTATTCTTGTTATGCCAGAATCAATGTCCGTTGAAAGAAGAAAATTGATGAGTGCTTACGGCGCTAAATTTGAATTAACTCCTCGTGAACTTGGAATGAAAGGAGCGATAGCTAAAGCAGTTGAATTAGCAGCTGCAAATCCTAAAGCATGGATACCGCAGCAATTTGAAAATGATGCTAATACACAAGTTCATATCAACACAACAGCACAGGAAGTATTAAATGATTTTCCGGATGGAATTGATTATATAATTACCGGTGTTGGAACAGGCGGTCATATTACCGGTGTTTCAAAAGTGTTGAAAGAAAAATTTCCGAATT
>DAIEQP010000380.1 GCA_027347805.1 Ignavibacteria bacterium
GGCGTTAAGCAATAAACATGGATACATGCTTTGCACAACTGGGAACAAATCTGAAATAGCAACTGGTGACGCAACTCTTTATGGCGATATGTGCGGTGCTCTTGCCGTCATAGGCGATGTTTATAAAACACAGGTTTATGAAATTTGTAATTACATAAATAGGGATGAGGAAATAATTCCAAAAGAAATTATTGATAAAGAACCCTCTGCGGAATTAAGACCAAATCAAAAAGACCAGGATTCTTTGCCTCCATATGATTTACTGGATAGAATTTTAAAAATGTACCTTGAAGAGCAGAAAGAATGTCGGGAAATTTCTGGAATAATTGGGAACGAAGAGGTAGTAAAAAAGGTTTTACGGTTGGTAGATTTAAATGAATTCAAAAGAAAACAGGCAGCGCCTGCATTGCGCGTTTCAACAAAAGCGTTTGGGTATGGAAGAAGATTTCCTATTGTACAGGGCTGGAGAAAATAAATTTATAAGGAAAATAAAATGAATAAGAAGAATCTGATTCTTTTACTGTTACTGGCTGTTTCAAATTTTATTTTCGCTCAAAAGTCGTCTGAAATTGTTTCGGTTAGACTGGAAAAAAATAAAATTGAAGCAGAAAGTGGTAAAGAATTTCGTGTTAAGCTTTTTGTTGATATAAAATCGGGCTGGCACATTAATTCAAATAAACCAAACGATGAATTTTTAATTCCTACAGAAATTTCAGTTAAAGAGAAAAATGTAAAACTGCTTAAAGTCGATTTTCCAAAAGCAGAAAATTTGAATTTGTCTGTTTCGGATAAACCAGTTTCTCTTTTCACTGGCAAATTCCCAATAGGACTTACTTTAATAATCGAAAAATCTTTTACTGCAGATAAACTTGAAATTCCAGTTGTCTTTTCATACCAGGGGTGCAACGACCAGACATGTATGCCGCCTGCAGATTTAACTTCAAATCTTTCTGTAAGCATTTCCGGTAGTCAATCATTAAATCAGCCAACAAATGAAATAAAAAATGAGATTGTTCAAAGTAAAGCTGAAATTAAACCGGCTGTAAAAAATCCTGAAACAAACACTGATACTAATTCAATTGCATCGGCAATAGAAAAGAGCGGTTTGTTTTTGAGTTTGATTTTCGTGTTCCTTGGCGGTTTAGCATTAAATCTTACTCCTTGCGTTTACCCGCTGATCCCTATTACAATTGGTTACTTTGGCGGACAGAGTGAAGGCAGAACAAGCAGGCTATTCCTTCTTGGAATTCTTTATGTTCTTGGAATGGCATTAACATATTCAGTTATCGGTGTAATCACATCATTAAGCGGTGCAGTATTTGGAACATTGCTTCAAAACAAATTTGTGATAATTGGTATCGCTTTGCTTTTTATAACGCTTTCGTTAAGTCAATCTGGTGTGTATGAATTTAAACTTCCGGATAGCTGGGTTATGAAGGCTGGAGGTGCACGCGGAGGTGTATTCGGCGCGTTCTTTATGGGATTAACAATGGGAATTGTTGCTGCACCATGCATAGGTCCTTTTGTGTTAGGATTAGTTACATACGTCGCTGCTAAAGCAGATCCGTTTTATGGATTCTTAATGTTCTTTGTCTTAGCGATCGGCTTAGGATTCCCATATTTATTGCTTGCATTGTTTTCGGGAAAAATTAAAAATCTTCCGCGTGCCGGTTTCTGGATGGAAGGTGTTAAACACATATTTGGATTTTTGTTGCTAGGTATGGCATTTTATTTTGTTGATCCAATTTTACCCAAATCAGTCCAGGGTTACTCATTACCGATATTTGGAGTAATCGCAGGATCCATTCTTACTTTTGTTGATAAAACTGCAAATAATGTTAAAGGATTCAGAATTTTCAAAATAATTTTTTCTGTTATTGTATTTGCCGTATCTGTTTATGCTTTAATTCCTGCCAAGAAAAATTCACCTGATTGGCAGACATTCAGCGAGTCCAAATATGAGGCGTCATTAAAGAATAACGAAAGAATGATCATTGATTTTTATGCAGACTGGTGCATTCCATGTAAAGAACTTGACGCGCAGACATTTTCTAATGAGAAAGTTGTTAAAGAATCGCAGAGATTTACATGCTACAAAGTTGATATGACCGAAACACTTTCCGACGCAACTGAAAAGCTGAGAAACAGGTTTAAAATTGTTGGTATGCCAACTGTTCTTATTGTAGACTCAGAGGGAAATGAAATTGAAAGATTGACCGGGTTTGTTAATGCTGAAGAATTCCTAAAATTAATTATGAAAGCAAAGTAAATCGCCTTAATAAATTCATTCGTAATGAAACCCAAAAAGGATAAAAATTGTTTTAGTAGAAAAAAGATTCGTTTAATAAGTATCAATTAATTATTTTAATTTCTACAAAAGATGTTCAATTACATAAAGAGAAAGTTATATGGCAAAATCAATTCAGGTAGTTGAAGATGTAACTGTAAGATTTGCTGGTGATTCCGGCGACGGTATGCAACTTACAGGTTCACAATTTACAGATACAGCAGCAGCAATGGGGAATGATTTAAGTACACTTCCAGATTTTCCTGCAGAAATCCGCGCCCCCGCCGGCTCGCTTTCCGGTGTAAGCGGTTTCCAGCTTCATTTTTCAAGCAGCGATATTCAAACACCCGGTGATTCTCCAGATGTTTTGATAGCAATGAATCCTGCAGCCTTAAAAGTAAATATTAAAGACCTTAAACAGAATGCAACTATAATTGTTAATTCAAGTTCATTCGAAACCAAAAATCTTCGTCTTGCAAATTATCAGACAAATCCTTTGGAAGACGGATCGTTAAGTGCATTTAATGTAATTCCTATAGATCTTACAAAACTTACAATGACAGCATTGGAAGATTTACCTCTTTCAATGAAAGAAAAAGAAAAATGTAAAAACTTTTTTGCATTGGGAGTTATGTACTGGATGTATAACAGGCCGATTGATTTAACTATGACATGGTTAGAGCAAAAGTTTGCTAAAAAACCAGACATACTTGAGGCTAACAAACGTGTTCTTCAAGCCGGATTCAATTACGGCGAAATAACAGAAATATTTACAACCAGGTATGAAGTTAAACCAGCTAAACTTCCTAAAGGAACATATAAAAATATTTCCGGTAATGAAGCAACTGCACTTGGCTTCGTTACTGCATCTTTAAGAAGTGGTGTAAATTTATTTTTAGGTTCTTATCCTATTACACCTGCATCTGAAATTTTACAAGAGCTTAGCAAGTACAAAGATTATGGTGTTGTTACATTTCAGGCAGAAGATGAAATTTCCGGAATTGCATCAGCAATTGGAGCAGCTTTTGCAGGATCATTAGCAATAACAACTACATCAGGACCTGGTCTTTCTTTGAAAACTGAAGCAATTGGATTGGCAGTAATGACTGAACTTCCAATAGTAATTGTTGATGTTCAGAGAGGCGGCCCAAGTACTGGTCTTCCTACAAAAACCGAACAGGCAGATTTATTCCAGGCAATGTATGGAAGACACGGTGAAGCTCCGGTTGTTGTTCTTGCAGCTCAAAGTCCTGCCGATTGCTTTTTCATGGCATTGGAAGCAATGAGAATTGCAACTAAATTCATGACACCGGTGATTCTATTAACTGATGGTTACCTTGCATTTGGTTCTGAACCGATGCGTGTTCCAAAATTCGAAGATCTTCCAAAACTTGAAGTTAATTATAGAACGGAAGTTGAAGGATTTTATCCTTACCTGCGTAACGAAAATCTTGTTCGCCCATGGGCAATTCCCGGTACACCCGGTTTGGAACATAGAATTGGCGGTTTGGAAAAGAAAGATGTTTACGGCGGTATTAGTTATGATCCATTGAATCATGAAATAATGATTAACAACAGAAAGAACAAGATTGATAATGTTAAGAAAGATATTCCTGCACTTGAAGTGGATGGCGAGCAGGAAGGTGATCTGCTTGTTCTTAGCTGGGGAAGTACTTTCGGATCTATTAAAGAAGCTATAAAAAATGTAAGAGGTTCCGGATTTAAATTATCTCACGCACATCTCCGCTACATTAATCCATTTCCGGCAAATCTTGGAGAAGTATTAAAGAAATTTAAACGTATTCTGATTCCGGAATTGAATCTTGGTCAGCTTGCATTGTTAATTCGCAATGAATACTTAAAAGAAGTTATTCAATACAATAAGTATCAGGGACAACCATTCAAAGTTGCTGAGATTCAGAACAAATTAATGGAAGTGTTAGGAGGAAATAATGGAAACTAAGATAAATGTTGAAATACCAAAATATACAGCTAAAGATTTTCAATCGGATGTTGATGTAAAATGGTGCCCTGGCTGCGGAGATTATTCAATACTTGCTCAGGTTCAACGTACATCTCCGGATTTTGGCGAACGCAAAGAAAATATAGTTTGGGTTTCAGGAATTGGATGCTCAAGCCGTTTTCCATATTATATGAATACATATGGATTTCATTCCATTCATGGAAGAGCAGCAGCAATTGCAACCGGTGTTAAACTTGCAAATCCAAAACTTCAGGTTTGGGTTGCAACCGGTGACGGCGACATGCTCAGTATTGGTGGAAATCATTTTATTCATGCATGCAGAAAAAATATTAATCTCAAAATTCTTTTATTTAATAATAAGATTTATGGATTAACAAAAGGACAATACTCGCCAACTTCAGAAAAAGGAAAGGTTACAAAATCTTCTCCGTATGGAACAGTAGATTGGCCGTTCAATGCTATTAAATTAGCTACAGGTTCCGGCGCAACTTTCGTTGCCCGCTCTCTTGATCGCGATCCGAAACATATGCAGGATATGATTTCACGAGCTGCTAAACATAATGGTTTAGCATTTATTGAAGTTTACCAGAATTGCCCGATATTTAATGA
>DAIEQP010000382.1 GCA_027347805.1 Ignavibacteria bacterium
ATTGAAGATAGGGATATTCTTTACGTATTGTCTCGATTGCTTCAACCACGGTAACGTCATTCTGTTTTAATTCTAAAAATTTTTTCCGTATCACGTGATCGCGTAAAGACTTTTTATTTAGTAATCCATGGTTTTCAAGTAATTTGAAAGTATTGTCGGTAATTAAATCTGAGAGAGGATTTATTTCATTCTTGCCGCTGCTTTCCATTTTACATTCTCCATCGAATTCTCTTATAATCTTAAAGCAGAATCATAGTTATAGTTCCCGTGAGGATTCAATAATGGATCAGTGAGGTGCATTAGTTGTTGTAAAAGCAGCGTGTGCTATTGAAACGCTACAACCGATTTAAGCGAATCTGTTATTGGGTTATGAATTTCTTTTGAATTTACCTCTTCTTTTTTCATTGAATCGGAAATATTTATAGTAAATAATCCCGCTTTGGCGAAGTGAAAAAAAGCAAAAACATTTATGGCTTTAGCCACAGTTAAGGAGTCACCAATTATGAGCTGGGTAAGAATATGGATTCACCTCGTGTTCTCAACAAAAGAAAGACAACCGTTACTAACCCCAAAAGAACTTCGTGAAAAAATTTTTCAACACACCAAAGAAAATGCAAAATCAAAAGATATTTGGCTCGATTCTATCAACGGATACAAAGAACATGTCCATTCCTTAATTTCTCTCAACAAAGACCAAACAATTAACAAAACTGCCCAACTATTAAAAGGAGAATCCTCTTTCTGGATAAATCAAAATCAACTGACAAAAAAATAAATTTATTTGGCAAGATGATTATTGGGCAGCTAGCGTTAGCGAAACTCATATTGAAGCCATAAGAAAATACATTCAAGCGCAAGAAGAACATCACACACGCAAATCATTTGCTAAAGAAGTAGATGAGTTTATGAAAAAATATGGCTGGACTTTAGCAAAAAACGAAAAAGGTAATTAATTAAAAATAGGTCTAGGGGGAAATTATTATATTAAACCGGTTGTGTGAATTAGAATTAAATAGCAAAAAAATGAGTGCAAAAGTAAATGTTCAAAATGTATCGGTGAAGATCATAACACATCAGTTTTATCTGCGTTCTATTCTTTAATTAAGAATTTACTTTTGCACTTTCTTGACCATCATCTGTTTCCTATACATTCTAATACAAAAAGGTCATTTCGGTTCCAGTAAAAAGCAAGCGTCTTTACTAAGAGAGAACGATGGCTCTCTTATCACCTCAAACATTGTGGAACGTGAAAACAGTTTAGAGTTCTTTTCTGCTTTTAATCCGTAACTGAACTTCCCGACTAACGGTAAGACGGGTTACCGGAATGCCCTCTTTTCTCGAAAACTTACAAGACTAAACAATTTATATCCTGAAGTTTCTTGGAAAAATAAAAATCAGATTGCAGTTTATTACTCTTGTTGTTAAGTTACTACAAAAGTAAGGGGGTTACTCCTTTCGTAATGCACCTCTTAATTTATCGCCGATGACGATTAGAATTAATCGGGGGAAATAGATTGCGGGCTTGTTATTGCTTTGTTTAATACGCAGTAAAGTTTAATGCAATATTCTCGAAGTCGTTATAATCTTTTTAACAAAATAGATTGAGCTTAAATTCAATTCCTTTTCTGTTAAACAAAAATTGGGACTGGCATACCGGAGGTGTGAGTAAAATGAACGAAGAAAAAAATATGAATACACAAAGCGAAAACGAAAAAAAGAAAGAATTTATTGCACATTCAAAAAACGTAAAAGGTATTGAACATGTGTTAAAAGATCATTTAAAAGAAACAGCACAATTAATGCATTCTTTTGCGCCAACGAAAGAGTTGGAAGAATTATTTTATCTCGCCGGAACACTTCACGATATGGGCAAATATCAAGACGGCTTTCAAAAATATTTAGAATTCGGAAAACCAAAGACACCGCATGCTGGAGTTAGCGCATTTACAGCCAAAAAATTATTTAACAAATTGATTTCGCTTCAATTTGCAATTCAAGGTCATCATGCAGGGATGCCGAATAATTCAGAAAGAATTGGTAACCTTGAAGAATGGGATCAACAAGAAATATTGACCGAAGAACTAATTAAAAGGTTCACGTGTGATATAAAAGAGGTACAGAGTTTTAATTCTGCTATGCAGCAAATTTATTCCAAGGATTTATTGTCAGCAGAATGTCTTACACGATTTTTATTTAGTGCGTTAACAGATGCCGATTGGTTAGACACCGAACGACATTTTCAAATCGAAAAATACCGGACAAGAGCAGCAACTGAATTAGACCATGAGGCGTTGATCAATTTACTTGAAAAGAAATTTGCAACATTCAATACCGAAGGACATATTAATAATCTAAGAACCGAAGCGCGCGTAGAGGTTGCAAAACATTTTGCGCTACAGCCCGGTTTTTTTTCGCTTCAACTTCCGACAGGTCTCGGCAAAACTTTAATATCATTGTATTGGGCGCTGCTTCATGCTAAAGAAAACAAATTAAAACATATCATAATAGTTCTACCGTATATAAACATAATTGATCAGACAGCTACAATTCTAAAAGATATATTCGACGAGGACATTGTTCTTGAGCATCACTCAGGCGTAATGGATGAGGACGAGGAATATGCGAATGAAAAAATTGACAGAACAAACATATCGTCAAAACAACTTGCCTGTGAAAACTGGCAAGCACCAATTATTATTACAACAGCAGTTCAGTTTTTCGAATCTATTTTTAGCAACAAACCTTTCAAATGCAGGAAAAATCATAGCATTGCCAACTCGGTTGTAATCTTTGATGAAATTCAAACCCTTCCGAAAGAATTTGTTGAGCCAACAATCATTATGTTGAAGAACATTTCTGCTGTTGCAAGAACATCCTTTCTTTTCTGCACGGCTACAATGCCTGCGTTTAATAAAAGAGAAAAATTTGACGGCATAGAGAATAACATACAACTTATTGAAGAACCGATGAAGTACTTTGTTGCAACTAAGCGTGTGAACTACAAATTAATTAAGAAATTAAAACCGGTTGAGTTGGAAGACGTAGTTGAAAGGATACTCAAAGAAAAAACATCATACTTAGTAGTTGTAAATACAAAATCAATTGCTAAGGAGTTTTACGAAAAATTAAAGGAAACTAATACCCTCGAAAAGTATTTTCATCTTTCAACCTCTATGTGTCCGCAACACCGCAAAAAAACAATAAAGGAAATAGTTGCTGCACTTAACACAAAACCAAAAAGTAGAATTGCGGTTGTGTCAACCCAACTTGTAGAAGCGGGAGTTGATTTTGATTTTCCATGCGTGTATCGCGCCATCGCTCCGCTTGATTCGGTTATACAAGCCGCCGGACGCTGCAATAGAAACGGTAATTTAAAAAAAGGAAATGTTGTATTGTTTGATCTTCCTAATCATCTGATGCCTGATAAGACTTATGCTGCTTGCACGTCTTTTGCAAAAGGTATAATACAGGATGATCCGGAAATCCTTCATGATGCAAAATCTTTTGAACGGTACTACGAACAGGTACTGGAATTCTTCGTTGATAAGGACTTATACAAAATTACAGATGAACGAAAAGCGTTTAATTTCAAGACGATCAACGAGCAATACAAGGTAATACCGAACAAAACCACAATGCTATTCATTCCAGGATATTCTACTGAAAGCAATTCGTTATTGGAGGAACTTGAAAAATTTTTCGATATACATGGATTCATACTAAAAGAGCATTATAGAAAAATACAGCAATACAGTATTCAAGTTTACCCGGATTTCTTAAAGAAATACGGAAGCCAAATTGAAACGCATAAAAGCGGGTTAAAAATTTGGCTCGGTAATTATAACCCTGAAATTGGGATTGCACCGGAAGATGTTGAAACTATCTTTTAATAAAAGGAGGAAGTATGAATGAGAACACGGTTAGTGTAAAAGTATGGGGAGACTATGCTTGTTTTACGCGACCAGACCTAAAAGTAGAACGAATGACATACCCATGTATGACACCTTCAGCGGCAAGGGGAATCTTGGATTGCATTCTCTGGAAACCAGAGTTTGTTTGGTATGTACATCGTATAATAGTCTTAAAACCGGTCAAGTTCGCTTCTGTTAAGCGAAACGAAATCAATAAGAAACAAGGGAAAACACCGATAGTTATCGAGAGAGACCGGGCACAAAGAAACAGCATCATATTGAAAGATGTCTGTTATATTATTGAGGCATCGGTTCACGAAGCAACATCTCCCATTAAAAATCCCACAAAAAAATATGTGGAAATGTTCAACCGGCGAGTAAAGAAAGGACAATGCTGGCGAAGACCATATTTAGGGACAAGAGAGTTTGCCGCCGAGTTTGCCCTCCCCGAAGCCGGTGATTTTGAAAAAAGAATTAAAGAAGTAATTCC
>DAIEQP010000389.1 GCA_027347805.1 Ignavibacteria bacterium
TATTCGATTTAAAACCGGGTATGATTATTCTGATTCAGACTAAATATGCAGAACCCTTTATATCGGAATTGCAGACAGCGGTACAGAACCAGATCACAATTAACCCCCTCCCCGGGTTCGAATATCTTAATATTTGAATAAAAAGTATAGATTCTCATCCTTTAATCTTGACATCAAACGCCTATTTACTTAACTTAATATAAGATAAGTCGCTCCTATAAGTCTTTATTCTAAGTTTTCAATAAATGAGGAAGTTATGATTTATACCAAAACAGGCGAATATGCAATAAGAGCTATACTCTATTTAGCCCGCCAACCAAAAGATTCTTTATTAATGTCAGCCGATATTGCTAAAAGCGAGGATATTCCGGCTCATTATCTTGCTAAAATTCTGCAAAGAATGGCTAAGTACGGTTATGTTGATTCATTTAAAGGTAGAGGCGGCGGATTTAAGATTACTGAACTCGCTAAGAAAAGCTCTATCCTTGAGATTGTTGAAAGAGTTGAAGGTCCGGTTATCAACCTGAAATGCGTTACCGGTTTGAAAGAATGCCAGGAAGATAATCCTTGCCCTCTTCATGAAGAATGGGCTGAACTGAGAAACAGAATTTATAATCTTATCTCAAGCAAATCAGTTCAGGAAGTTGCCGAAAGATATTCTGAGACTCTTAGAAAAGTAAAATAAGCTTAATTCGACTTTGCTGAAAGGATTCGGAGTTTTACTCTGAATCCTTTTTTGTTTTTAAATCATTTATGAAGAGCTTAAGGCAGGATAAATCCTCGCATAGTTTGTTTAGATTTTCCAAACAATCATAAGAAAGTTTTAAATACTTCTCCTCAAAAATATCCCGGATGAATGATGATCCCCCTTCGAGCAGACTTCTAACTAATTTCTGTACCTGCGAATATACCGAAGTCAGCTCCCCGTTAAGTTTATTAAGATATTGCTCATCATGGTTAACCGACTGGGACCGAAGAACCTTTATCAAACCAATCAAATACTTGCTCTTGAATGAAAGATCTTCAAGTTCACTGTACTTTCCTGATTGGGTTGCAAGCGCAATCAATCTTTCAAGATCCTCTTTCCGGTTCAGATCATTCGGCGCGGCTTTTTCAACACCTTCAATAATTTCATTCACTGTAAAATCGCTTAGCTTCATTATAATTTTATTCCTATTCCAACTCCGTCCCCTATCGGGAAAATAGCGGACTTAAGCAGCTTCGATTCCATGAATAACCTGTTAAAGTTCCTGATTATATCGGTTGATTTTTTTTCTTTCGCGGGAATTCTTTTGTATGCAACACAGCCGTGCCATAAAAGATTATCAATAAAAAGTATTCCGTTCCTTTTGAGAAGAGGAATCGAATGTTCAAACAGTTTTTCATAATCCTGTTTGTCGGCATCAAGAAAAATAAAATCATATTTCTTTTTCAGCTCCGGCATAATCTTGAGCGCGTCCCCTTCAATTATTTTTATTTTGTCTGCAAGCTGCGCCCGCTTTATGTATTCACCTGCAAGTTTAATATTATCCCTGCTCTTCTCAATTGTATGCAGAACTGATTTTTTTCTTAAAACTTTTGCGGCAAGAATTGAAGAATAGCCGATTGCAGTTCCAATTTCTAAAACACGCTTCGGTCTTTTTGACTGAATTAAAAAAAGAAGCAGTTGTGCGGCATTCCAGTTTAATATCGGAACCTTATGTTCCTTCGCAAACTTCTCCATTTCAAGCGTAAGTTCATCTTTTTCATTTCTTAAAAATGCCAGGTAATCTATTTGAACCGGGTTAACAATCTCTTTCATCTTTCTCTTTCTTAAATGTTGCTACACTGCTTCATTAAATTATATAATTTCCAAAGCGTGGACAAATAAACAATTGATGAAAATATCGTGATGATTATAAAATGATAATGAATGATAAATTCTTTCACACATCGAAATACAATAACTTTAAACTCTATTCCGTTAATTCATATATAGTATGACCTCTGCTTCTATATACTTCTATTTTATATAAACCGGAATTTTTCTTTAAATAAATTGCAGCATCTCTATAACTCAATGAGAAAATATCTCCTAAGCGTAAATCATAATACCTGTTGAACTGCGCGCCATCGATCATGTAAGATGCGGTTGTATAGTATAACGGGTTAATTGCTTTTATTTGAATTGTCTGAGAATTGCTCTCAATTATATCAAGATTTGTTATTAATGTATGAGTCGCGGGAACATCGCCTGCGGATGTACTGCTGCTTATATATGTTAATGTTTCCTCTATACTATATATTCGTTTGTCCCCCTCAACTCTTGTGGATTTTACCTCCCATATTGCCTCTCCTTTATTATACCAGTTTCCTGCACCTGAATATGCATAATCATCATACTTAAATTTGATTAATGATTTAAGCGGCATTGGAAAGTAGTCCCCCTTTTTGCCTGAAAGTTCAATGCGCAAAGTCGCGTTAAACGGCACTTGTATAATTTTTGAATAAGGTTCGTAGATTGTTGAATATGTGGATACAGTATGTTCTCCATCAATTACATTTTGAAAAATAAAAGAGCCGTCCGGATTAACTGATGCAGTATCTTTATCCAGGATTACTTTTACATTTTTGGGATTAATAGAACTGGGACTGTGGACTCCATCACCATAATCATAAACAACTCCTTCTACCGGGAAATAATATCTTTTCGGAGATGTTACATCATCATCTTTTTTACATGAGGTCATAATTAAAATTGATGAAAGCAAAGCAATGTATCTGATAAATTTTTTCATATTCTCGTTGATTTCATGGTAATTGCCGTTATATAACTACACTATTTCTCTTTTTCCGGCTTAAATAAATTATCAGAATTAAACCGAAGATATATATAAGATGTATGTACCCACCCTGGTATATAAGTTTATCCAGGAATGGATTTTCTTTTATTAGATCCGACTGGTATTTCGTATCCGGTGAAAGCAGGATTGAACTTACAAACTTCTTTACTGTCTTAATTTCATCAGGAGAATTTTTGTTATTTGTCCTGTAATAAATATTGATCTTGCCGTAATTGGTTGGGATAATTATTTCCCAGCCGTCATTCGATTCGTGCCATAAATAATATGTCTTTGTATCCAGCACATAATGATATTTGATTAATTCTCTTAAAGTTGATGCAGCCGGTCTCCCTCTTTCATCTATTTTGACTACAATAAAAGGAAACTTAAAGAGTGTATCAATTGGTGTTTTAACAAACAGGTAATCAAACTGCCCATGCGATGCAATTGTTTTACATGGCACATTCATTTCCCTTACTAGAAAACCGAATGTTTCTGCGGATATCTTTGTGAATCCTTCAGATTCATTAATAAAATACCTGTTTCTTTTCCACTGGCTGTTTACTGCGCCTGTAAACAATATTAATACAATTAATATTTTCTTTAACATATTATAAACCTGCCGGCTATATAATGAAATTGTTTATGTTATAGTGTCTTTTCATTCTTTGCATCTCAATGCTTTACTTGCCCAAATAGCCCTGTCATGCCTTTATATTAATAAAGTAGTTTAACGCTCAACACAATATTCCTTGGCAGACCCGGTTCAAGAAATACCGCTTCCCCATTCAACAAATCGGGATTAATAAACGATGATGCTGCATATTTGGAATCGAAAATATTATTTACAGTTACAAAACCTGTTAACGATAAACTGCCTGCCAGCCGAACCGGCTCATCAATTCCAACCGATGCGCCGCTAATTGCAAATGATGGAACAGATAATGTATTCGCGTCATCTGCAAAATATTTACCGATAGAATTGATATCCAGCGAAACAAATAAACCGTTCAGCGCAGCCGGTTCGTAAATTAACTTGCAGTTGTAGAAAGTAGATGGTATTCCCGCAACTTCATTATCTGTGTAGGTAGCAAACCTGCCGGCTTTCTTCAAATCGTAATGAACGGAATCAACAAGGTAATCTTTGTATTTATTATTCGAGAATGTAAAAGCGCCGCTGAAAGAAAATTCATCAGCAAACTTTAACCGCGCGCCAATTTCAATTCCCATTCTATTTGTTTTGCCAGCGGTGAAATAAAATTTTCCGCCCCTGTAAGGAATAATATCATTCACAACATCAATTGAGTAAAGCGCTATATCGTACGATAATGAATTGATAAAACTTCCCTTTTCAAAAACCATCAGCTGCTTCGTTCCAACTTCATAAGTTGTAGAAATAATCGGTTCAAGGAGAGGATTGATTAAAAATATTTTGTCCTGCCCGTATGTTCCGGCGGGATCTGTTTCATTACCGGCAGGCACTTCAACTCCGCTGCCGATATTTGCATAGAGACTCTGAGTTTCAGTAATTCTGTATGTAATTCCTATCTTTGGAGAAACTTTTTCAAAAGATTTTGTCTGAAGACCGTAACCGCCTGTAATAAAACTTTCATTGTAATAGGTAACATTATCGTAACGGGCGCCGAGAATCAGACTAAGCTTATCACCGAAGAGAACTTCATCCTGGAGGAAAAGTCCCAATGTACTGGCTCCCTCCCTTTTGTTGTCTGTAAGTGTTGTTCCTCTCCAGTTTATTGGAGATAAGCTGTAAAATAAAATTGCGCCGTCCTGGTATGCTTCATCGCCCCCTGCAATAAATTTATTCAGAATTGATGATGAGAAATTTGTGGTCCAGTTATAAATAAGATTGCCGCCAAAATGATAACGCGTAAAATCCCTGAATGTTCCTCTTTCCGATCTCTGCGGGTATTTTGGATTTGCAAAGATCATTGCAGAGAGTGAATTCTCCTCGTTGAAATTATGACTCAGTTCAATTCCTATTTTTCCCAGCCGGTTGATTCTTCTTTCATCCCTCTGCATGTAAACAGGATTTGCCTGCGATGGATCGCTGTCAAATTGTTTTTGTGTTAATGGTCCGGGAATGTGAAAAATATTTGATGCGGCCTAAGCGAACACTCCAAGTTTTGTGTCCTCATCAAGTTTTGATGTAAAACCAAGATTGAATAATGATCTGTAGCTGCTTGAATGGGATCTCCATCCATCGTAATTACTATTTGATGCCGATGCAAATAATTTACCCCTCTCAAAATTTTTAACACCGTTAAGCTGCAGTGAATTGTAACCGTAGCTTCCAATTAATGTGCGAAGCGAAATATTATTTCCTGTTTCTTCGGGAACAGTAGATAAATTGATAACACCGCCAGCCGCGTTTCCCCAGACTGCAGATGCATTCGATCTTATAACTTCAATCTGTTCTGCAACACTCAAATCAACCTGGTCGAAAGAAGTTCTGCCGTCCGGCTCAGTTTCGGGAATGCCGTCGATCATAATTCTAATTCCGCGCGATGTTCCTGAATTTGAACGGTCCCCTGCGCCCCTTGCACCGAAACCTCTTATAACAATTCTTACATCTTGGTTGCCGTAACGAGACTGGGCAAGAACTCCCGGCACACCTGTGAGCACTTCATCGAATCCGTATCCCTTTATTCCGCTGAAATCTTTTTTATTAAGAATAGAAACAGCGTAGGGAATCTCCATAACCTCTTCAGTGGATCTTGTAGCAGTAACTGTAATCTGGGATAATTTAACTACGAGTGTGTCTCCGGATTTTTTTTGATCCTGCGGCTTTGAAACACTAAAAGAAAACAATATTAGTAAAAACATTTTTACAGCGAACCCGAATCTGAAATCTGAAGCATTTCGTTTACAAAACATTTCATCACCGTTTATTCTGATATACTGTAAATATAAACAGATTAGGTCATGTTTTCATGGGAGAGATTTCTCTAAACTAGTAATAGTCGCAATGTATTGCGTCTTTTATTCCTTAGCTATAGCTCTCGCTGACGTCATGGCCCTGCCATGACGATACATTTATTTCTTAATCATTGTAAGACCATGGCATAATATTGAATAATAAAAAACCCCGCTGTGCGGGGCTTTTTATTATCTGATTCATTAAAATTAATTTTACAACATTTATTTAACCAGAAGCATCTTCTTAGTTTCTGAAAAACTTCCTGCCTGCAGGCGGTAGAAATAAACACCCGATACAAGACTGCTCGCGTCGAACTTAACCTGGTAATTTCCGCTGCTTAAATTTTCATTTACGAGCGATGCTACTTCTCTTCCAAGCAGATCATAAATTTTCAGTGTAACATTGCCTGCCGCTACTGGCACTGAATAATTAATTGTTGTTGTTGGATTAAACGGATTCGGATAATTCTGATATAATTTATAATCAGCAGGAATTCCAGGTGCAGCATTTATAGCGGTAAGTATATTATTAACTGCGAGATCGCCATAGCTGATCTTATAATTTGTTGATGCCGGTTCACGAACTGCTGTTCCCGCAGTGTTGTTGTATTCAAAATAAATTTCAATTGCTGTTCCGTTTGCAGAAGATGGAAGCAGGTAATTATACTTTAATGTTCCGTCATAATTCATCGAGACTTTCTGGAATGATCCAGTTCCGACTTTATAATTAAGTTTTATAGTTGAGCTGTTAACACCGCCGCTGTTTATAAATATTTTGTTTAACTGGTACTGGCCATTCACAAGCTGAAGATTCGGATATGAAATCAATTTCTTTGCGCTGATTAAACCATAACCTCTATCATTGTTGGGTGCAGCTGTATTATCGCCGCATTCCAAAAACATTTTTCTCATCTGAACATTAGTTAAATGAGGCCAGCACGATTTTAATAGTCCGGCAATACCAGCAGAGATAGGAGTAGCATAAGAAGTTCCGTTGCCGTAACCGTAAACCGGGTTTGATGGTTTTGCTGCATCATAAGGTTTTGATATATAATCTGTAACACCCATCGCAACAATTTCCGGTTTGATTCTTCCATCACTTGTAGGACCGGGACTGCTGAAAGATGCAATCTGGTTTGAAGATGAAACCGCACCTACAGCAACTACATTAAATGCATCAGCAGGAGTAATAATTTTTCCCCATGAATTTCCTCTTTCATTTCCAGCAGCAGTAAGTGTAAATACACCGCGGCTGAAAAGAAGATTCAAGGCTTTTGCTGTGATTGTTGTTTTACCATCAAAGTTTGAAAATGTATAACTGCCGATGTTATTATCGAACTGATTATAACCCAGAGAACTTGTTGTAATCTGAACACCGAAACCTTCCATCCACTGTAATGCAGCCACATAGTTATCTTCTTCTGCTAGTGTTTCACTGCTTACATTCTCTGTTTTTGCAATAATGATAGAAGCATCGAATGATGGCCCGATTAAATTGCCGGGATCATTGCCGGCCATTAATCCTAAACAGTTTGTTCCATGACTATCCTGGTCTGCTGCATCGCCTGCCTGATTTTCTGTTACATCATCTTTCTGAACAAAATCTTTTTCACCGATTATTTTTAAATTCTTTAAAGCAGGATGAGTTTTCCATCTGAATCCTGTATCAAGAATTCCTATTATTACTCCTTTGCCTGTAATTCCCAAATCGTGAACAACAGGGACTTCCGATAAATTATACTGTGTAAGTGAAGGACCGTAATTAAGAGATGCTGCAGACCCGGTTTTCTTTAGTGAATTATCCGGTGCAGGTTCACTGCTCTGAACAGGTTTTACATATGTTGTTACACGGACCATTTCAAGTCTTGATACAAATGGAAGAGACATAATTTCTTCTGCCTGCGCATCAGTTAAATAAGCTGTTACTGCATTAAACCATTTCAGCTTGTTTTCAATCTTAATCCCTGATGCTTCAATTGTCTTAACATATTTCTCATTTATCGGTACATCTTCTTCCGTGATGTAATTATCTCCCATAACCTGTTTTCTTCTTTCAATTGCAGCAGGAGAAAGTTCTTTTTCCGCTGCCTGGAAAGCAGACATTGTTTTGCTAAGTACTCCGCTCTCTTCAATACCTTTATCTTTCAGATAAATATAGTACTTGGTTTGTGAAAAAGTCTGAACTGTTGCAAGTAAAAGAACTAATGCAAGGAATGAAGATTTCATAATAATCCTTTTGATATTAACGCCTATTAAAACAAAAAGTGCAGATAAAATGTTCACCTGCACTTAAAGAAACCAAAATCTTATTTAATTATCAATGGACAATTTTAGCTATCCTGTTAATTCGAACTGTGCCAAGCAGTTTAAAGAAATCTGAGAATGGAATGCTTGGATCCCATGACCAGTAAATCAGGAATGCCTGCCCGACAATTTTATCCCTCGGAACGAATCCCCAGAAACGGCTGTCGGCGCTGTCGTCCCGGTTGTCACCCATCATAAAATAATAATCTTTTGTAATTGTATATGACTTTACAGGTTTGCCGTCAATTAAAATCTGTCTTCCTTCAACAGTAACTACTCTTCTGTCAAATTCACGATCTATAATTGTTCTCCACGCTTCTACATTCTCAATAGAAAGAGGAATTACATCACCTTTCTTTGGAACTATAACGGGGCCATAATTATCTTCGTTAAACTGCGAACCCGCAGGAAATATTCTCGGGTTAACAACACCTTTTGGAGTTACATAAGTATTTAAATATTGTATATGAGAAGGTCTTTGAAATTCTTTGCCATTAACAAACACAACTTTATCTGATACATAAATTGTATCTCCCGGTTTGCCGATGCACCTTTTAACGTAATTATTAATTTCAACAGGACGAAGTTCATCTCTGTCGCCCGGGTATTCAAACACAACTATATCTCCAGGTCTTGGATCTCTGATTGCAGGCAGCTGGAAATATGGAAGGACAACATTTGTAAACGGAATTGCTCTTGGTGATGTTGAACCGTAAATAAATTTATTCACAAAGAGAAAATCGCCAACCATTATTGTTGTTTCCATTGATCCTGTAGGAACGCGCGATGTTTCAATAAGGAATGTTTTAATTAGCAATGCAGCCAGAGCGGCAAAAAATAAATTTTTCCAGAAATCAATAAATCTCTGCGCCTGGGTTCTTGGTAATGCTTTCTTCTCTTCTTTTTTTTCTTTTTTCTTGAATAGTTCCATGCAATTTATCTTTTCGATTTGGATCGGGAAAATTGATCCGGTGTTAATTAATCTTCTATTTGAAGCACTGCTAAAAATGCCTCCTGCGGAATTTCAACATTGCCCACCTGCTTCATTCGCTTCTTACCTTCCTTCTGTTTCTCAAGAAGTTTTCTTTTACGGGAAATATCACCGCCGTAACATTTAGCCAATACATTTTTACGAAGCGCTTTTATGTTTGTTCTTGAAATTACCTTTGAACCGATTGCAGCCTGCACAGCAATTTCAAACATCTGGGACGGAATCAGTTCCTTCAGCTTCGAACATACTTTCCTTCCCCAATCGTATGCTTTCTTTTCATGAACAATAATTGAAAGTGCGTCAACTTTTTCTCCGTTGAGCATAATATCAATCTTCTGCAGATCCGATTCCCTGTAGCCGATATATTCATAATCAAACGAGGCATAACCGCGCGATATAGATTTCAGCTTATCATAGAAATCAAAAATTATTTCGGATAATGGAAATTCATAAGATAAATCCGCGCGTGTCGGATCGATATAAGTTGTATTCTTATAAATGCCTCTTTTATCCATTGCCAGCTGCATTAAATTTCCCACATAATCACTTGGAGTAACAATCTGTGCTTTAACATACGGTTCTTCTACATGTTCAATCATTCCAAGTTCCGGCATTTCTGCAGGATTATCAACAATTATTTTTTTACCATCTTTAGTGAACACCCAGTATTCAACGTTAGGCAAAGTTGTAACAAGAGATTGATCAAATTCTCTTTCAAGTCTTTCCTGCACAATTTCCATATGAAGCATACCAAGGAACCCGCAGCGGAATCCAAAACCAAGTGCGGCAGATGTCTCCGGTTGATAACTTACTGAAGAATCATTCAGTCTGTATTTATCAAGCGCTTCACGAAGATTTTCATAATCGTCTGTGTTTGTAGGATACAAACCGCTGAATACCATCGGCTTAATATCTTTGTAACCGGGCAGCGGATGATCTGCGCCATTCTTTTCGTGCGTAACAGTATCACCGACTTTTGTATCGTGAACTTCTTTAACACCGGCAATTAAATAACCAACATTACCAGCTTCAAGTTCGCCGGTTCTTATTCTCCCCATTCTTAAAGTACCAACTTCCTCTGCCAATAATTTCCTGTCGCTGGCGAAGAATTTTATTTCATCTTTTTCTTTTATCTTACCATTAACAACACGAATGTAAGCAACGGCTCCCCGGTATGAATCAAAGATTGAATCAAAAATTAATGCCTGAAGCGGTGCATTTTCATCTCCAATAGGCGCAGGTACTTTTGCTACAACGGCTTCAAGAATTTCTTCAATTCCCTGTCTTGTCTTTGCGCTTGCAAGAATTATTTCCTCCTGTTTGCAGCCGATTAAATCCATAATCTGATGACTGACAACATCGATCATTGCGCTGGGAAGATCAATTTTATTTATGACAGGAATTATTTCAAGGCCGGCATCAATTGCCATGTAAAGGTTGCTTATTGTCTGCGCTTCAACACCCTGGGCTGCATCAACGACAAGTATTGCGCCTTCGCAAGCTGCGAGTGAGCGGGAAACTTCATATGAAAAATCAACATGACCGGGGGTGTCTATTAAATTTAGTATGAACTGCTTTCCATCTTTTGCAGAATACTTCATTTGAATTGCGTGAGATTTAATTGTAATACCGCGTTCACGTTCAAGGTCAAGACTATCTAATAGTTGTTCCTTTGCCTCACGCTGGCTGATTGTATGTGTAAATTCTAATAAACCATCTGCAATGGTGGATTTACCATGATCTATGTGAGCAATAATGCAGAAATTGCGAATGTTATTCATGTACTCTTTAAATTTTGCGGGCAAAATATATGAAATAGAAGAGGGGTTTACAATTTGCCAAGTATTTGATGAGCAATGATTTGCCCATCAAATACAATTGGTGAAAATATTCAGCAATTACTGCATGAAATGCCTGTTATTTCGCAAGAACATTTTTGTCAGGAGAATATTTTTTTTGCCAGGCAGGATATTTATTCAGAATCTCCTGCGGATCATATGTATACCAGCCGTAACCATCTCTTCTTTCCCTTAAAACTTCTGCAAGCGAATAAACAACTTTGCTGTCCCTGTTGCAGAATAAAGGGCGGTGTGTTTTCAATTCATAATAGCGGGTCCAGATTGGCTGGGCATGCGGATCCTTAACAACAATTTTATCTGTGACTGATGTTCGATATTGGAAAACCTCTTTGGGAGCGCTAATTGTCTGCACCCGTGTTTCAAGAATTTTTGAATCGTCAAACCATTTAACTGCGCCGTTAATCGAATTAATTATTTCTTTAGAAGGATTTTCAATACTCATCAGGAATAACACAATTGCCGAACTTTCCCCGTTTCAGATACTTGGCGGTTCAAACTTTCTTGCCCATTGGGGCTGCAAAGTATTTCTATCATGCTGCTGGCACCAGGCAAGCAGATTTCCCTCTTCATTAATCTGGCATTTGAGAATACAATCCAGTCCTTTCCTGAAAGCTTCTTTTATTTTTACATAATGTTCCTTATCAACGAATGAATAATATGATTTCCCCTCAATTACATTTTTGAGAACATTCATTATTCCGACAATAACACCATCGTTGAATGTAATATGTCTTGGATAACCTGTTGTATCAGGGAAAAATTGCGGCCATCCGCCATTTGAATACTGTGCAGCCAAAATGAAATCTATTCCTTTCAGTGCAGCTTCTTTATACCTTGAATCGCCTGTTCGTTCAAAAACTTTGGCAAGATATTCTACATGCGAATGTGTCGTCCAGTTATCAAAAGTAGTGTTTAGAATATTTTTTGATTTGATTAACTCCTCTTTCTGTTCATCGGTAAGTATTGCAAGCATATCATAATTCTTCGGCCATCCTCCGTTCGATTTCTGATACAATAAAACATTATCAGCAATCTTTGTTATTTCAGATCTTTTATACTTAGGTTTGCCCGGTACAGGATTAATAACATTATCTTCAGCAGTAATATCATACCAATGATGAGCAGAATTCGCAAATGCTTCTACTTCAATATGCTTTGATGAATCACCAGTTATTTTAATCTGTGCATTAGAAGCCTCAAATGAAAAAAGAATGAAAATAATTACTGCACCTGCAAATTTTAATTTTCCCATTTTTAGTTCCATTTATATTTTATTTAAGATACTATCAGTAAGAATAAATTATACTATTCAATCGGTTTAATTGACACATGCCTGATAATATCAGTTTAATTTCGGCATCAAAATTCATTTTAGTAATTTTGTGCTCATAAATAATCATTACGATGAAGAAACAAATATTATATATAGTTCTGCTTGCAAGTTTAGCAATAATTGCCCAGACAAAAAAAAATAAACCTGCAGCATTACAGGAAGAATTAAAAATAAGTATCAATGCAGAAATTCCTTTTGATACTCTTTTAATTTCACCGGCAGCATCGGGCAATAAAATTCTTTGCAACCTGCTGGGGAACAAAATTGCCTGTATTGATACATCAGGGAAAAATATCTGGCTGAAACAATACACAGATAAAATTGCGGCAGAGTCGATAATTAATGAATCCCTCTCCGTTCTTGCGTTTTCTAACGGCGATCTCGCAAAAATAAATAATGAAACCGGTGAAATACTGGAATCTGTTGGTATGGGAGATTCGATAGCAAGTAATCTATTAAAGATTAATTATCATTGGCCCAGCGAACTGATGATACCCAAAACCACTGATATGAATGATGCTATTGTTTTCTGCACTTCGGGCGGTACAATTCATTGTGTTGATGTTGAAACACTGCAGGAGTACTGGTCAAACAATAATCTGAAAATTAAAATCAAATCAGACTTAACATTGGTTAAGGATAAAATAATTTTTATCGGTGATGATAATTCAATTTTCTGTCTCGATGCAAAAAATGGTTTGCTAATCTGGCGGTGGAAAGGAAATGATGATCTTATATTCATCAACCAGAAGATACTTTCTGCTGCAAACCAGATTTACATGATAACATCTTCCAAATTTTTAATTGCAATAGATGTGATCCTTGGAAAAATGGAATGGGTATTGGAAAACTACCAGGTTGAAAATGCACTGGGAACCGAGATCAGTGATAAAAATATATTTGTTTTCACTGCTGATAAACAGCTGCTTCTGATTTCGCTTAAAACCCAGAAAGTAATTGATCAAATTCAATTCCCGCATGACGAATTTAAGAATATTGTTCCCCCTCTCGATGTAACGAAAGGTTATTTCTCTGCAATCGATTCAATATTGTACAGGGCTGAGTTTAAAACAAACAAAATTTACAGCAGTAATCTTATACATGGAATTATTACCGGGATCTACAAAATTTCGGATAACAGGTTCATGGCAATAACTGATAAAAAGAAAATCACAATTTTTGAAATGAGGTATTAATGAGAATTTTTGACGGGATAATTTTTGATATTGATGGAACATTAACTGCAACAAATGAATTAATATTTGCAACATTCAGGCATGTTACAAAAAAATATCTAAACAGAAGTGTAAGTGATGAAGAAATCATTTCTATGTTCGGCCCTACCGAAGATGTAATACTTAAAGAATGGATGAAAGATGATTTTGATGAAGCGAGAAAGGATTATTTAGCTTTTTATGAAGAGCAGCATCACCTTATGGCGGATGTTTATCCTGGAATAAAGGAGATTCTGCAGCTAATAAAATCAAAAAATGTTCTGCTTTCAATTTATACCGGCAAAGGAAGAGAGTCTTCATTGATTACACTCAAAAAGATTGGTGTTTTAGATCTTTTTGATATGGTAGTTACAGGAGATGATATTGAAGGACATAAACCATCTCCTGAAGGTGTTAAAGTTTTTTTGGACAAGTTTTCACTTGATCCGGAAAAAGTATTAATGGTTGGAGACGCTCCTGCTGATGTGCTTGCCGCTCATAATTCAGGGATAAAAATTGCTTCTGTTTTGTGGGATAGTTATGCTAAAGAGAAAGTATTGCAAATGAAGAGTGATTATTTTTTCGAAACTGTTAATGAGTTCAGATTGTTTCTGGAAAATGTTCTTTAACTAGTAATAATAAATTACTCCATCATTAAATATTTTATGAGGACGGTTCGCAGAAACCACTTTTATTAATTCAACTGTTTCAGGCTGGATACGCGAATTTGAATTTATAATTACAATTGCTGCATGTTCTCTGCTTACTTTACCGATCATTTCTCCAATCATATTCTTTTCATCGGTAATTATTTTTGTTGTCTTACCTGTATAGAACTGTAACGCCTCCGCATAATTAGAATATATATTTCTGCCGTCCCAATTTTGTCTAACATAATTAATTGTATTGGATGACTGCCATTCTTTGGCGGCAAAGACTCCGATTCCATAATTACGATTCGTGTTAATGAACCGAACTACAACATACGATGATATAAGGAGGCAAATAATCATCAACGAATAAAAAATTTTTTTCTTTAATTTAATTGCCATAGAGAGAATCATGAGAGCAGCCGGAATAAAGACCGGTGATAAAAATCTGAATCCAAACTTTTCAAGTTTTTCTGTAAGTGCAGAGAATAACATAGCTAACATATAAACCAAAACACTGATAATTATTATTTTGTTGATTCCTTTACCTCTTATGAATAGCCGATAAAGCAGAATTACTATTAAGCCCGCAAAAACGAAAAAAATAACAATCCCCAGACCATCATTTATTTTCGTCCCGGTAATCCACTTACCGGTTCCCTCCGAGATTGTTTTAAATAAATCAAAATATGAACCGCTATTTTTTGATCTAATTCCGAATAACCTTCCGGTTTCAAGATAATTTATAAAAAGGATTACAAAAAACGGAACAACTGATACAGCCAAATAGATTATTCTCTTCAACTGGAAAATAAAATAGGAAGGGGTTGTCAATATTATGATTGGCAAAAAGAAAAATATTCCTATATATCTTGTAAGGGACAGCATACACGTGACGACTAAGAGAAGTATATAATTTTTATCATTTCTTTCTTTAATAAGATTATCAAGTAAAAGTAAATAGGCAAGCACCAGGGGAATGAACAACGTTTCTGAGAGCATAAAACTAAATGTCCATAAAACCCATCTTGAAAAAACAATCAATATCACAGAAAGCAATATTCTGATTTTATTTTCAGAGCATATTCTTTCCATCAATTTAATCGAGAGTAAAACGGTCAAACTTAATAATAGAGCATTGAATAAAATAAACGCAAGTTTATTACCAATAATATTGGGCAGTATTAATGTAATTGGGTAAAGTGGCGGCCAATAAGCATTCCAATATTTTGTTCCTTCAAAGTTCCATTCAGTAACCGAAGTTGTAAAACTAAAATCAGTTGAAATGTTTTTTGCG
>DAIEQP010000400.1 GCA_027347805.1 Ignavibacteria bacterium
CATGAATAATTCGGGCTATATGAGCAGTAAGGATTATAAGCTTTGTTAAAATCGATGTCGTAAATATGATCAGAATCATTCACTAATTCAAAATCTATATACCTGCCGACTCCATAACTTTCTTTGTTTGTTGTTTTATCTGTAAACCAGATTGAATAATACTTCATTCCATCTTTTGAATTTCCCTCATAAACCTTAATTCTTACCTCTTTTCTATCAAGGTTGACGATAACATAACCATATTTTACAACTTTTCTCGGCTCACCTTTAGTTCCATAAATAGTAACAGTATCTTTTTTTACATATTGATATAGCTTGCTTTTGCACCGGAATGAAGGGTCAACATCAAAATATTTCAGATCATGAAATTCAATTTTACCTTTATAATTAAATGGTGAAGAGGGATCATTTTTCATCCATTCATTTTTTTCTGCTCTCTCTTTTTCGATTGCAACAATGTATTCTTTTTCTTCGGGAGTATAATTTTTACATCCCTGCAGGAATCCTAAAACAATAACGAATAATAAACTGAAACGGAGAAGTGCTGCAAATGAAGTTCGCATAAAATATCTTTCAATTATTTTCGTCAATTTTTTTCTTAAGCTCATTTAACTTATTCAAAGCTTCAAGAGGTGTTAAACTATCGAGAGATAAATCAGAAATTTCCTTCCTTAATGAATCATCTTTTACTTCAAATAAACTTATCTGCATTTCATCCTGTTTCATTCTGGAAAGTTTAGCTTTCTTGATTTCATAAGGTGTTAATTCCTTTCCTTCAAGATTAACAAGAATTTCTTTCGCTCGGTTCGTTACAAATTGAGGAAGCCCTGCCATCTGTGCTACCTGAATTCCGTAGCTGTGATCCGCACCGCCGGAAGTTACCTTATGAAGAAATATAACTTTATCACCATATTCTCTTACTTCCACTTTAAAATTTCTAATCTTTGGAAAGATTGTCGCCATTTCATTTAATTCATGATAATGTGTAGCGAATAAAGTTTTAGCAGAAAGGTTTGGGCTTTCGTGCAGGTATTCAGTTATTGCCCAAGCGATAGAAATTCCATCAAATGTGCTTGTGCCTCTACCAATTTCATCAAGAAGAATAAGACTTTTATTTGTAGCATTGTTTAAGATATTTGCTGCTTCCTGCATTTCAACAAGAAATGTCGATTCACCTGCGGAAATATTATCGCTCGCTCCAACGCGCGTATAAATTCTATCAGCCAAACCAAGTTTTACTTTTGTTGCAGGCACAAATGAACCTATCTGTGCCATCAGCACAATCAGTCCAATCTGCCTTAGGTAAACTGATTTACCAGCCATGTTTGGCCCGGTAAGAATTATTATCTGCTCATCGGATGATGATAGTTTGCAGTTGTTTGGAGTAAATTTTTCGCCGGGGGGTAAAATTCTTTCTACAACCGGATGCCGTCCGTCAATAATTTCAAGCGAATCTGAATCGTGTAATTCGGGTTTTGTATAATTGTATTCTGCAGCGCATTCGGCAAATGACTGGTAGCAATCGAGCATTGCAATTAATCTAGCGTTTTCCTGGATCGCTTCGGCTTCCTTTGCTGCAATAATTCTTACTTCATCAAATAATTTATATTCAAGATTGGAAATGTTTTCCTGCGCGTTAAGAATTTTGTCTTCATACTCTTTCAGTTCAGGAGTAATAAATCGTTCGCCATTTACAAGAGTCTGCTTGCGGATATAATTATCCGGCGCTTTATCTTTGTTTGCATTGCTGATTTCGATATAATAACCGAAAACTTTATTATAGTTTACTTTTAGTGATGAAATTTTTGTTCTTTCACGTTCAGTCTTCTGCAAGTTTGCAATCCAGTCTTTTGCATTTGAAGAAAGATTTCTAAGTTCATCTAGCTCCGGATTAAAACCGTTTCTAATTACTCCGCCGTCGCTGATTGCAAGGGGCGGATCATCAGAGATTGCTTTCTCAATTTTTTCAATTACATGAAGAAGGGGATTTAACTTTTGATTTATTGTTACAACGGTTTCAACAGAAGACTGATCCAGCAGCTGTTTGATAAGCGGGATTTTTTTCAGAGAAGATTTAAGACTTACCAGTTCTCTCGGATTTACTCTTCCGGTACAAACTTTTGAAGTCAATCTTTCAAGATCCCCGATTTCTTTTAATTCATTCTGAAGATTCTTCCGGAGAATTTTATTATTAACAAGTTCTTCAACACATATCTGCCGTTTTAATATCGGGTCTAATTTTCTGAGGGGAGAAGTAATCCACTTCTTCAGCATTCTTCCGCCCATTGATGTTTCAGTCTTATCCAGAATTGAAATTAAGGAACCTTCCCGTTCTCCATCCTGCATTGTAAAAGTAATTTCAAGATTTCTTTTTGTAGAAAAATCGAGCAGCATGTAATCGGAAGGATTAAACCGTGAAATTTTATTTATATGAGAAAGATTAACCTTTTGTGTATCGCGCAAATAGTTTAACGCTGCCCCTGCAGAACTTATTGCTGCGTGAAGATTTTCAATACCAAATCCTTTTAGAGACTTAGTGTTGAAATGATTCATCAAAAGTTCCTCTCCATATTCGTAACTGAAAATCCAGTCATCAATTCTTGTTATACGGGCATTGGGAATTGATTTATGAATTAACGGTTCCAGAATTTCTCTTTCTTTCTTGGGGATTAGAATTTCAGAAGGATTAATTGCTCCGAACTGCTGCGATAATTCATTAAACTTTACTTCGTAAGTCTGAAATTCGCCTGTCGAAATATCAGCGAACGCAAGTCCTGCAATTTCATTTTCAATATATATCGAAAGAAGATAGTTGTTTTTTTTGTGATCAAGAAGTTTATCCGAAATTGCAACGCCGGGAGTTACTATTTCAACTACATCTCGTTTAACGATTCCCTTTGCAAATTTGGGATTTTCCATCTGTTCGCAAACGGCTACCCTGAAACCTGCCCTAACCAATTTGGGAAGGTAGCTGTCAATTGCATGATGAGGAAATCCTGCAAGTGGAACTTCACCTGCGGCGCCGTTTGCACGCTTGGTTAAAGTAATCCCTAGCACTTTTGAAGCTGTTTTTGCATCTTCATCAAAAGTTTCGAAAAAATCTCCCACCCTGAAAAGCAGAATCGTATCAGGATAACTTTCCTTGATGGAAGCATATTGACTCATTAAAGGGGTAACCGACATCGACAATTCACATAAATGGAGACCAAAAATAGCTTAATGAAGATATAGAATCAAAGAAATGAACGGGTTTAACAACTTGGCTTATTTGTTTATATTGTTGCCCAAATAATAGAATTTATTGTATGAATCTACTCTCTTTCAAACTCGGAAAAGAAAAATTTAATTATGATTTCCCAACTTTTGAATTTCATATAGCCAAAGAAATCAGAAAGAAGTATGATTTTGATGAGCTGCTCTTCTCGATAAACGGAAATGTTGTTTTTGCAAATTTTGCCGCTGTCAGAATGTTCGTTCAAA
>DAIEQP010000426.1 GCA_027347805.1 Ignavibacteria bacterium
TGCGAAGGTGATTTTATTTAAATGGATTCCGGCGAAAGACATGCCGGAATGACATAGGAGAATAGTATGGGAGTATTAAATTTTTTAGGCGGGATTGTAAAACCGATTACAGATTTGATTGACAATATTACCACAACCGAGGAGGAAAGAGGAAAACTAAAAAACGACCCGTCAAAAAGATGCCGGGCAGGGTTGACAAAAATTGAGAACCCGCCTTGCCGGCGAGGCAGGTGAGTTTTTAGGTAAAGCATTGGAATATGAAGCGAAGCTTCTTGATTCTCAAGGAAGGATTGTTGTCCGTAGGACTCCTTCGGAGAAGCGGAAGCAAAGGGTCAAAGCTGGCTGCAGAGAAATTGGAGACCAATTACAATGCTAACGTTTTTGATTCTTGTTGTGTGTGATAGTTTTGGATGGTTAGCTTTTAGATTGAGTGGTGAAGCATGGACTTTATTACAAATCGGTTTAGGTGGTTATGTTGTTGGCCGGACAGGTGAAAAAATAGTTGAGAAGATTAGACGCCCATCCTAAATCCTTCCCAAAGGGAAGGACTTAAAAAACATGTTAACTTGACCGCCAAGGGTAGAAACCCAATCGTTAACCAAGATTCAGCCAATCATATTTATCCGTAATCTTGGCAATTAGGGACCAATAATAAAAGCTCTCCACATTAATTTTTTTTAGTGTATTTAAGGATTTAAATTCTTTCGGCAATCCAAAATCTTTCAGACCAGGTAATTTATCCGGACCAAATCTGATATCAGTTATAAGAAAATCCTTTTTGTTAAAAAGCAGGAATGTTGATAACAGCGCAACCTTTGCTGCAGAGACTTTTGCTTTTGAGAGATTGTAATCCCGGGATAAAAGAAAATTGTTTATACTCTTTATGCCGCTTCTAAGTTCTGTCGAAGCTTTATCTTCAATATTACCCTTAAGATCGAGCATACATATTTTTGAAGCGGCTGTAATTGAATCCTTCAGAACTTCTTCTATTGTAAATTTATTGCCGCGATAAGTATTCTGTTGAGAATAAATTTTTGTATATGTGTTTGATATTTTTCCGAAATTATCAAGTGAATCGAACAGAATAGAGATATCAAATAACTGTTTTATTATCTCCATCGATTTATCTGTGCCATATAAGATTCCAATTGTATTTGGAGCGAAAGCGGTGAGTTTGTCAGCAAGTAAA
The DNA here is from genome assembly GCA_027347805.1 of Ignavibacteria bacterium. Taxonomy (GTDB): domain Bacteria; phylum Bacteroidota; class Ignavibacteria; order Ignavibacteriales; family Melioribacteraceae; genus Stygiobacter. The sequence goes on from DAIEQP010000426.1 coordinate 1,190, forward strand.
TCATTAATGGAAGGAATGCTTATTGTTATATCTTGATCTGTTTCAAATAATTCTGAATTAATTGTTTTGTTTATTGTATTTGAAAAAGGATTTTGTTCATCAAGCAAATCAAGAAGTATGTATTTTTCTTTTTTATCAAGAAATGAGTTATAGAAAAATTTAACATGCTGCTTAGGAATATTTTTAGCTTCTCTTTTATCGAGTTCATAACGAGTGAACACTGAATCCGTGATAATGGTTTGATAGGTTTTCTCGTCAAAGTTTCCTAGAACATCGATATCAATGGACAGTCTTTTCAATTCCGGTAAAAGAAGTATTAAAGCTGTACCACCTTTGAATATAAATTTCTTTTCTGATTGAGATAAAAGGCCGAGTAATTCAAAAGCATGGATTGTTCTTTCCAACAAGGCGATATCCACATCAGGATATTTCCCGGTTTTAATTTTATCGAGCCATTCTTTCTGAAAGCATTTTTGATTTATCATAATATTCACTACCGGCAGATAACAAATTTATCCGACATTAATATATTTTTGATAAAAGTTATTTTTACTTCCCTTCTGCTACCGTATCTTAAAAGCTGTGCCATATTAATTCTGTTGCTGCAGATTAGATTATAAAAGAGCCTTTTGTATTCAGTTTCATCAAAGAGATTTAGTTTATCTTTTTCGAGGAAAAGATCGATTAGTATTTTCTCTACAGATGAAGCATAATCATTCTTAGGTTCTTCTGAAATTGAAGGACGCAGAATAACGGAATCGCTATGCAGGACAAAATAATCTTTGACAATTTGTTTACCAGGATTGTTGTAAACTTTGAATTCATTTGTGATAAGGTTATCATTCAATGAGGACAAGGAATCAAAGGATGAGTAAACGAAAACGATATCTTTGGTAAATAGATGATGGAAGTAATTTTTTATTTGAGAGATTGACCAGCAATTAAATTCAAGAAATGGAAAATCTTTAGTTATAGAATTGACAATATTGTTTTGAAAGGGTGATTCCGATTGAAATGTGTTTTGAATGTTTGAATACCATCCCCTACCGGCATCAAAAATTATGTTTTCTTTTTTGAGTTGTGAAAGGTACTGATTAACTGTAGATGAAACGTTAGTCATATTCTTCTTTCTAAGATACTCCTTTAGGAACGTTCCGCTGAAGTATGAGTATTGCTTAGAAAGGTTCAATATTTCTGATTTGATGTTTGCAGTCATTATATACTTATGGCAGATAATTTATTTATCTGCCGTTAATATATGTGTAATCACCTCATTATACAAGTGAATTAGTTAAATCGATCTCAATCTGCTTAAATTTTTCTTTTACTTCTTCACCGCTGTAAAATTCAAGTAAGTCTTTCTTTGTTAGTTTTCCATCAGAAAGAAATTTACCAAGATATTTTTGATTGAACTCCATCAGCAATAGACTTTTCTCAAGTTGCTTTAGAATAGCTTTATTGTTTTCAATGTTTGCTTCAACAAGATTTCGGATAGTTAATGTTTCGTTTATGTCTTTAATTATTCGGTTTACGATGATTGATAACAATTCTTTATCAAACTCGACTTCCTTTGCATTGAGTGCGATGTCTCTTGCAAGCATGTATGCGATTGCAAGATTAGAATAATCTCCACGTTGTGAATCAATCACTGCAATGAATCCAACAGAAGGAATAAAACCAACATTCTCATAATTCTTAAAAATAGAGTTATCAATCAGAGCTTTATCAAAAACTATTAAGCTAACTTTTGCTTCGCGGTTTGCTTGTGCTTCTATTAATTGACTCCATGCAGTATCGGTTTTACGAGTAAAAATATCTTTGCTTTCGATATCTCCAAGCTTTAGACTTTTATCGAATTTGCATTCGATAGCTATCTTGAGATCGTTTTTGCCATCTATTTCACAAATGATGTCGCCCGTTTTATTACGTTGAAGTGAGCCGGTTGTATTTCCAGTTAGTATTGCGCGGTCTTTTAATTTCTTTTCTGTGAAGTAATTGTTTAAGAATTCTGCAATATCATCTTCTGCAAGAGAACCTTTTATTGTAGTTTTATAAAAGAGTTCTTTTTTCATTTCGAAAATCATTTTCAAGCTTTCCAGTTCTGTCCCAAGTTCGTTTGTGGTTTTGGCAAGAAAAGCAGAAATGCGATCTTCCATTAACGCGAGAACTCCGATATAAATTGCTTTAAGAAATTTCTCGTCGCGTTCATTTGCTGGAACATTATTAAAGTAGTTGAAAACGATTTCATTAGAGATTTCAAATTCTTTGACCTCAATTCGATTTAGTTTTTGATTTATGCTTAATAAACCCATATATGTTACTCCTTGATTTCCACAAATCTATTATCAAGCGGACAATTCGTTTCTATCCACTGATCAACTTTTTCTGTTATATTTTCAACGTAATTCCCTTCAAATGGCTCTTCATCATTAGAATCAGTTGCCAAATCATCTAGAACTTTTTTTACTGAATCTGAAACTTCCTTTGAATCATTCAAACGTAATAGAAAATTCCAGGGTTTATCTTTATCATGATGCTCTTTTAACTTTTTATTTCCATCATATTCAATTGGCAAGTGGTGATATTCAAAAGTAGGTACAGATACTCTGTGAATAATTTTACAACCCTCTTTGCGAGCTGTGAGTACTGCATCATATATTCTCTGATTTGCAGACCAAGCTGCACTTTTTGTTTTGAAATCTGAATCATGTAATACAGCAAAAGATATTTTAAAATTTGTAAGCATCCTAATTATTAAACAAATTGTATCTTTTCCTCTTGCTCTAATTAGCAATGGCCGTTGACCCAGAGGGTATTCTGTAGATTTATTCATCAAATATTCAAAAGCAGCATATTCTGTATCACCCTCAATGATTAGTGGTCTTTGACCAAAAAACATTTCAGCAATAGCTTGATCAAATCTATTCAACATCTTTAGATTGTTTTTCTCATCATCAGAAAATGTGACTCGATCTGAACGATAGGTTCTTGGAGTTAAATTGATATCATTTCTTTCCAATCTAACAATTGTTGTATGATCATGAAGTGGATTTACGAATTGGGGAGAGTGAGTTGTTATCATTACTTGCCAAGAAGGATCCGAAGCTAATGAATATAAATATTTACTCGCTGCTCGAATAGCACTTGGATGTAAGCCGACCTCTGGTTCGTCAATTAATAACATATAACCAGGTAAAGAAATATCTTCTTCTTTTTTCCCGGGTAGTGTTGATCCATTTTTATTTAATTCATCGATTATATGTTTAACTTCATCCAATCTATTTTGGTTACTTTCAATTGCACCAGCTTGTTTTAAGGTTGGTATCTTCTTTTCGAGACTAATTTCTTCTTTTTTTAGTTTTTCTAATTCTTTTTGTTTCTGGTTTCTTATCTCTGAAATAGTTGCAAGTTTTGATCTTACTTGCATTATTGACCAGAATAAAGCTCGTTGCGATCCAGTCCCTTGGCGATTCCAATCAATTTCGTCAGTCCAATCTTTGAATTTTATTTTCGAATTTTTAAGTAGTAATTGAACCGGGTTAATTTCTATCTCGCCAATACCTACGTCGAATAATATAGAAAGATTTGGAAATATTTGATTATGGCTTTTATTTAGATCCTCAGCAACAGAATTGATAGCTTCATGCTCTTCTTTTACAGGGATTTGAGCTAGTGTAGTAAGTTCGGTTAAGGTTTTTCTTAAATCGGAATCTTCTTTTTCAAACATACATTTTAGTTTTTCTGATATTGGTTGTAAAATCAAATTGAGCAACTTTGAGTGTTCTGTCGAGGGCTCATCTAAAGTGCCAACGCGAAAAGGTTTCGGCAATCTTGAATTAAAAACTGTATCTAACCCGCTGGCTTTTCCGTCCTCAGCATAACCGTTGTTATCAGGGTCCCAAGTTTGGCGTGTCTTTCTGCATTCTAAATCCCATTCCCATTTACTTTTTACTAACAATAAACCATTTTCTTTTGATTTCCATTTTTCAGGAATA
>DAIEQP010000429.1 GCA_027347805.1 Ignavibacteria bacterium
AATCGTAAACGTTGTTTCTTCGCCAGGTTTTGATTGAACCCAAATGTTTCCGCCGTGCGCACGGATTATGCTTTGTGAAATGCTCAGTCCGATTCCCGATCCTTCTTTCCTTGTTGTGAAGAAAGGAACAAAAACTTTATCAAGCACTTCACCTGAAATACCAGCGCCATTATCGCTTACTTTAATAACAGCGCGTCCCCTTTCATTAATCTCCCCGGAAATTTTTAAAGTTGGGTTGGCAATGTTTTCCAGTGCGTTAATGGAGTTGTTGATAAGATTTAATAACACCTGCTCCAACAGTGACTGATCGGCAACCAACTCCATGTTATCGGGAGTAATCGAAATCGAAAAAGAAATATTTTTAGATTCTAAAGTTTCTTCCATCAGAAGACGAATTCTATATAATAATTCTGATACGGAAAAAGTTTGAAAGTTAGGCTTGGGAATTTTACCGATATCTCTAAATTTGTTAATAAAACCGGAAAGGCCATCGCTTCTGCGCTTAATTGTTTCGAGCGACTGTTTGATGTCTTCAAGGGTTTCTTGATCAATCTTGTTGTTCGATGTTTCGTCAAGCATTGAACCGGCGGTAGAAGCAAGAGATGAAATCGGTGTAATTGAATTCATAATTTCATGAGTGAGCACACGGATTAATTTTTGCCATGCTTCGATTTCTTTTTCTTCAAGCTCGGATTGAATGTTATAGATCGAAATCAATTTTAGCTGCTGCTCTTTCATTCTGAATTCGGTGCCGTGTAACATCAGCTGAATTTCTTCATCATCAAGAATAAGTTTGAAAGGACTTCTTTTTTCAGGAACCATTTGAAAAACAAATGTACCCAAGCCGCTAAACAATTTATCAAGCGAATATATGTTTTGTAAATGAGTCAGCTTCAATAGTTTTTTGGCGGCCTTATTAATTAATTCAACCTCTCCTTTTGTATTAAATGATATAAGGCCGATTCCCACATGTTCAACAACTGTTTGGAGGTACTTGAGGTTTTCTTCTTTTTCAAATCGTGTGTCTTTAAATTTGGCTATTAGCTTGTTCATTTCAAAAGAAAGCTCTGTAAACGTTCCCCCGAGTTTTCCAATTCGTACATTCTGAGTAAAGTCGGAATAGTTTATTCCCTTTATGAAATTGGTTACTTCTTTGTTGATGTGATTAATAAATTTTAAAATCAGAAAAAGTTGAAGAAATGCAAGAACGAAAAATAGTGCCGAATACAAATAATGATTAGTAAGAAAAAAATATGTTGTAATAAAAATGGTTGCCGTCAGAACAAACAACCGGGTTCCAATTCTTAAATTAAAATTTTTCACACTACAATCCGTGTTTTTCCATTCTTCTGTAAAGAGAGGTTCTTGTTAAGCCAAGTTCTTTTGCTGCTTTGGATACATTGCCTTCAAATTTTAAAAGCGCTTTTTGAATAACCTGTTTTTCAATTTCTTCAAGATTCATGGTGTTGAACGAATCTTCGTTTCCCGACGGATTAACCGGCAGCAAAGAAATATCTGTTAATTTTAACAGATGAGAATCGCATAGTATTACGCTTCTTTCAATTGCATGCTGAAGCTCTCTTATATTCCCGGGCCACTCATAGTTTTCAAAATATTTTTGTGTTGATTCATCAATCGCAAGCTGTGGTTTGTTATACTTCTTTTTATACAACGTAAGAAAATGTTCTGTTAGCAGAGGAATATCCCCTTTGCGCTCTCTTAGCGGAGGAAGATGAATCTCTACTGTATTTATTCTGTATAATAAATCCTGCCTGAATTTATTTGCTGCAACCTGATCGTAGATAGGAATATTTGTAGCACAAACTAAACGGCTGTTAACAGGAATTGGTTTTGAAGAACCAACGCGCACAACTTCTTTGTTTTGAATTACTGTAAGTAGTTTCGCCTGCATTTCCAGAGGGAGATTTCCGATCTCATCCAAAAATATAGTTCCATCACTCGCCAATTCAAATCTGCCGGCACGATCTTCTTTTGCATCGGTGAATGCACCTTTAACATAACCAAACAATTCGCTTTCGAAAAGCGTCTGTGTTAACGAACCCATATCTACACTTACAAAAATTTCCCCGGCGCGTTTTGATTGTTTATGAAGCGCACGTGCTACAAGTTCTTTCCCGGTTCCGTTTTCTCCAAGTATTAAAACATTGGCGTCAGTATCGGCAACTTTTTGAATTGTTTTAAAAACCTTCTGCATGGATTCAGAGATGCCGATAATTTCGTTTGTTCCACCGCCAAAAGTTTGGTTAAAATAATTTTGCCGGTTCTTAATTTTTTCGAGTTCATTTCTCGATTCGCGCAGTTTTAAAGCAGAATTGTATGTAGCGATGAACTTTTCGTTTTGCCAAGGTTTAAGAATAAAATCAGTAGCGCCTTCTTTAATTGCTTTCACAGCAGTATCAATATCGCCATAAGCCGTTATCAAAATAACCACAGCCTTGGGGTCATACTTCAAAATCTCCTTGAGCCAGTAAAAACCCTCCTGGCCGCTTGTTGTGTCTTTTGAATAATTCATATCAAGGAAAACCACATCAAATGATTGGTCCATAAAGAGAGAATTAATTTTCTCAGGATTTTTTTCTGTAATAATCACAGAAGCGAAAGGTTTTAAAAGCAGCTTTATAGCAAGCAGTATATCTTCATTATCATCAACGACCAATACTTTCGACATCAGCTTTTCCATTTTTAGTTTACATAAACAAAAATCATTCCTGCCTAAAAACGTTTCTAAAATAATAAAAAGCAACCAACAATGTTCGAAATCGAACACAGCTGTTCGTCACCGGACGAATTTCAAAATGATTTTTGTTAGTTAATGCGAATTTCATCATAAAAACGGAAAATAATTTATCGGCACGCCTGTTGAAATACAAACAGAAAAATTAAAGTGCTTACAATGGACAGAATAATTGAAAAGAAAAAATGGACAACAAAAAAAATTGTGATGATTTCTGCTGCAACAATTTTTGTCGCTTTTGTTTTGCTGACTGTTGTTTTGGGAGATAAAAAAAGTAAACTGAATATTGATAAAAATAAAATTACAATCACAGAAGTTATTCAGGCGCCCTTCCAGGAATATATTCCGGTAACAGGAATAGTTGAACCAATACAAACATTTTATCTTGATTTATCAGATGGAGGAAAAGTAATAAACAAATTTGTTGAAGAAGGCGCTTTTCTTAAAGCGGGCGATCCGATTATAAAACTCGATAATCCGAATCTTTCACTGCAGGTAATGAGTACGCAATCAAGTTTTCTCCAGGCTGAAAGCATGTCTCGGCAAACACGACTGACATTTGAACAAAATTTATTAACCAAACAAGACCAGCTTTTGAATCTCAACCTGAATCTTCTTAACCAGGAAAGAATTTACAATAACAACAAAGTTCTTTTTGATAAAGGTATGATATCGAGAAATGAATATGATATGAGTAAAGAAAAATTCGAGACGATGTTAAAGAGTAAAAAACTGCTGCTTGAAGTACTTGAACGGGATTCAAGTACTTTTAAGCAGCTTGTTATGCAAAGCGAATCCAACGTTGAAATGTCTAAAAGTTATTTATCGCTTGTTCAAAGCCAGCTCGCAAATCTAACAGTAAAAGCACCAATAAAAGGACAGTTAACTTCACTCAATGTTGAGATTGGTCAGTCGGTTACTTCGGGATTCAGAATTGGGCAAATTGATAATATAGATTCTTTCAAAGTAAGAACAGAAATTGATGAGCACTACATTTCGCGTGTTATAGAAGGACAGGTTGGAGAATATGATCTTGATGGGAAAACATACAAAATGAAAATAAAAACCGTTTATCCGCAGGTTGTTAATGGAAGATTTTATGCTGATATGATTTTTGATTCAGCAAAACCAAAAAGTATTAGAAGAGGTCAGACAGTTCACATAAGACTTCAGCTCGGCGGATTAACAAATGCACTTCTGGTTGAGAATGGCGGCTTCTATTCAATCACAGGCGGACAATGGGTTTTTGTTGTTGATAAATCGGGATCCTTTGCAGAGAGAAGACAGATTAAAATAGGAAGGCAAAACCCGCTCTACTTTGAATTACTTGATGGATTAAAGCAGGGAGAAAAAGTAATTACATCTGCATATGATAGCTATCAGGAATATGATAAACTGGTTATAAAATAAATAAACTATAAAGAGCACAAGAATACACTGGAAGACAAATGAGAATTTTAGGTTACATTGATGGTGCACTCAAGAATCCCGAACTATACAATGATTTGAATGATCAAGTTTCTCTTGTGGTTATATCATTTATAATTCTTGCGCTGCTGTTATTTGCAAAATTAATCTCACTTAAAAGAGTTCGAACACAGTGAATTCGGAAAATATTCAGTCATAAATTATTAATGCGGAGATTTTATGTTAAACAATTTTGTAAAAGTGATTTTCAGAAATCTGGTTAAGCACAAAACATTCTCAATTATTAATATTCTAGGATTAGCGGTTGGAATAACATGCTTTGCCATTCTTACTCTGTTTGTTATAGACGAAATGGGCTTTGATGAATTCAATAAAAAATCAGATCGAATCTATCGTGTTTATATAAGCTCGGACATTAATGGAAATGCATCCAACACTTCTAAAACCGCCTGCCCGCTTGGCGAAACATTAAGGAGTGAATTTCCCGAAGTAGAAAGCTATACCCGTCTGGGATATTTTGGCATGCACGAGCTGCGTTACGGAGATAAGCTTTTTAGAGAAGGAGATATTTACACTGCAGATTCTACACACTTTAAAATTTTTACACTGCCATTTATTTATGGCGATCCTAATACTGCGCTGGTTGAACCAAACTCTATAGTAGTTTCAGAAAGAGCGGCTGAAAAATATTTTGGAAAAGAAAATCCGGTAGGCAAACAATTTGTTGTTGATGATACTACAACTTATCAGGTAACCGGAGTAATGAAAAATTTTCCCCGCAAATCTCACTTTTCTTGTAATTTCTTATTATCTGCTTCAACATATCCTCAAACGCAAAGCCAGAACTGGCTTAATTCAGGATATACAACGTATGTGCTTTTCAAAGATCAAATAGAGCCGCGTGAATTTGAAAAGAAATTAAAACGCATTGTAATGGAAAAAGTAGGACCACAAGCAGCGGCAATTCTTGGAATTTCACTCTCTGATTTTTTTCTAAAAGGAAACCGTTATGGGTTTTTTCTTCAGCCGCTTACATCAATTTACCTGTATTCACAAACTCATTATGGAATCGAATTGAATACAGAGTGGGGAAATGTAAGAACGAGCAATGTAAATTATTCTTACATATTTATAGCAATAGGTGTATTCATTTTGCTTATTGCAATTTTCAATTTTATAAACCTTACTACAGCAAAATCCGAAGGAAGAGCTAAAGAAGTAGGAATAAGAAAAACTCTGGGGTCCGACAGATCAAATCTAATTATCCAGTTTATTACAGAATCGACAATAACATGTTTCTTCTCTGTTGTTGTGTCATACATAATAATTCAGCTTGTGCTGCCTCTGTTTAACGATTTTGTTGATAGAGAACTGGCAATAAATCTTTTGGGAAACTATTATACTTTACCGCTAATAATTGGCTTTACGTTAATTGTAGGATTATTGGCCGGCAGTTACCCTGCGTTTTATCTTTCATCATTCCAGCCTTCGTACGTGCTAAAGTCAAAATCAGGAAGCCGTAAAAGCCGGTTGAGAAGTGTTCTGGTGATTATTCAATTTGCAATTTCAATTACATTAATAATAGGTACGCTTATTATCAGCGAACAACTTCAGTATATGCTCAATAAAGATCTCGGTTTTAACAAAGAAAAAGTTGTAGTTATAAATAACGCCTCTGCCTTAAGAAACCGCGTGGAATCTTTCAAGCAAATTATAGCAAGTAATCCTGGGGTTATTTCATCCACGAATTCTTCAGTAATGTTTCAGTCGGGAATTCCGGGCGGAAGTTTTCAAATTGAAGGAAAGCCTGATTCTGAGTTTAAAACCTGTCAGCTCCTGGATGTTGATTACGACTTTGCAAAAACATACCAGCTTACTATTTCTAAAGGACGCTTTTTTTCAAAAGATTATTCGACCGATACCTCAGCTGTAGTAATAAACGAATCAGCAGCAAGAATCTTTGGCGGCACGGATCTAGTAGGAAAAATATTAAACAACGTTAGCACCAATTCAAGAACAAAAGTGCCTATGCATATAGTTGGTGTAGTTAAAGACTTCAACTACGAATCCTTGCATCAAGTAGTGCGACCGTTGGTTTTTAGAATAAGTCCTGTAAGACAAGCGTCCTTCTTTTTTGCCGTTCGCATCCGGTCTGAAGATTATGCATCAGCAATTAAGTCGATAAAAGAAACCTGGACGAAATTTACTAACGGAAGAGAGTTAAATTGTTTTGTGCTGAATGAAAAGCTGGAAGGAATGTATATAGTTGAAATGAAGATAGGACAGCTGGTAACAGTGTTTTCTTCCATTGCGGTTTTTATTGCCTGCCTTGGTTTGTTTGGCCTTGCTGCTTTTGTAACAGAAAAAAGGACAAAGGAAATTGGTATAAGAAAAGTATTGGGAGCTTCGGTTTATGAAATTATTTTACTTCTATCAAAAGAATTTTCAAAGTGGGTAATTATAGCGAATCTTATTGCCTGGCCGGTTGCTTATTATATAATGACCAGCTGGCTTCAAAATTTTGCATACAGGATAAACGTAAACTGGATAATATTTGTCCTTTCCGGGTTAATTGCTCTGGTAATTGCGCTTGCAACCGTTAGTGTGCTTGTAATAAAAGTAGCGCTTCAAAATCCGGTAACATCACTTAGGTATGAGTAAAGGAAAATAACAATAAATTAAATAGAGATGAGAAAATGATACGCACAAATAGTTTGAGAAAAGTTTATAGCACCGAAGAAGTTGAAACGACAGCTTTGAATAATGTAAATATTGAAATTAATGAAGGGGAATTTGTTTCTATAATGGGGCCATCCGGATGCGGGAAATCAACGTTAATGAATGTGCTTGGATTACTTGATAATCCAACCGAAGGAGAATATTATTTCTTGAATCAAGAAGTATCAAAATACTCCGAGAAACAGCGAGCGTTGATGCGCAAACAAAATATTGGATTTGTCTTTCAGAGTTTCAACCTGATAGATGAATTAACTATTTATGAAAATGTCGAATTGCCGCTGCTTTATTTAAATGAAACTTTGCATGAAAGAAAGAAAAAAGTTGAGACGGTTCTTGAACGAATGCAGATAATGCACAGAAGAAATCATTTTCCGCAGCAGCTTTCAGGCGGGCAGCAGCAAAGAGTTGCAGTCGCAAGAGCATTGGTGGCTAACCCCAAAATAATTTTTGCCGATGAACCAACCGGAAATCTTGATTCTTCACATGGTGATGAAGTTATGCATATGCTTACCGAATTGAATGAGGCTGGTACAACAATAGTTATGGTAACACACTCACCCACATATGCAGAATTTGGCAATCGAGTAATTCATTTGTTTGACGGGAGAGTTGTAACTGAAAATTTTAATGAAGCTTTTAGAGTTTAACAAAATCCCGGTTTGTTGAAAAATCCCTTAGCCGGCTTTCTATTATAGAAAGTAAAACAGCAAACCGGGCTGTTTTTCTTTGTAAATTTATTATTATAATTATGTTTAATTGTACCTGGTAATTTTACAAAAGAAGAGCGGAATTTATGAACACATCTAAATTACTATTACTTGTTTCCGGAATAATAACCGGATTCTTTTTTCTAACCAACACTTCTTTTGCGCAAGCAGACCTTGTTTTGAAAAATGGGATTGTTGCAACACTTGAACCGACTAATTCAATTGTTGAAGCCGTTGCAATTAAAAATGGTAAAATTCTATTTACCGGAAATAATAAAGAGATTGATAAATATGTCGGTAGATCAACCCAAGTAATTGATTTGAATGGAAAATTTGTAATGCCGGGATTTATAGAAAGTCACGCGCATTTTGTGGGATTGGGGGAGTCATTAATTAATCTTGATTTGCGGAGCGCTAAAAACAGGAATGAGGTTGTTGAATTAGTTTCTGCAAGAGTAAAAAAAATTAAACCCGGTGAATGGATAATTGGAAGAGGCTGGCACCAGGAAAAATTTAATCCGGCACCTTCACCAAATGTAAACGGCTATCCTGTTCATGATTTATTAAGTGCCGCTACACCTGATAATCCTGTGATGCTTTCTCATGCAAGCGGACATGCAATATTCACAAATGCAAAAGCAATGCAGCTTGCTTTGGTTACAAACGCTACTCCCGATCCCGCGGGCGGAACAATTGTAAGAGATGAAAAAGGAAATGCTATTGGCGTCTTTGAAGAAAATGCCGAAAGCATTATTAAAAGAGTTTATGAATATCAACTTTCAAAACGAACATCGCTTGAAGTAAGAGACGACTATATCAAATCAATTAGTCTTGCAACAGAAGAATGTTTAAAGAAGGGGATAACATCAGTTCATGATGCTGGCGAACCTTTTGAAATTATTGACGTAATGAAACAGCTTGCCAACTCAAATAAATTGATGATCCGGTTAAATGTTATGGTTGGGGATACCTACGAAAAAATGAAAAGCAGTTTAGCCAAGTACAAAATTTCTGAAATGGAAAATAAATTTTTACGAGTTAAGTCTATTAAACAATATATGGATGGCGCGCTCGGATCCAGGGGCGCATGGCTTCTAAAACCATATTCGGATTTGCCAAATCATCTTGGTTCAAATGTTACACCGATAGAAGAACTGAAGAAAATTTGTGAGCTGGCAATAGAAAATGATTTTCAAATGAGAATACATGCAATTGGAGATAAGGCAAATCGCGAGGTTTTGAATTTGTACGAAAATATTTATTCTCTTTATCCCGAGAAAAAAAATCTGCGGTGGTGTATAGAACATGCCCAGCATTTATCCGAACAGGATATACCCCGCTTTGCTAAACTTGGAATAATAGCCGCAATGCAGCCAGTACACTGCACATCAGATATGGGATTTGTACCAACCAGATTGGGAAATGATAGAACAAAAGAAGGCGCATATGTATGGAAGAAATTGATAAATTCAGGTGCAATAATTTGCAGCGGGACAGATTCTCCCGTTGAAGATGTTGACCCGATTAAAAACTTTTATGCCGCTGTTACTAGAAAAAATGAAAATGGAAAAGAATTTTATCCTGATCAAAAGATGACAAGGCTGGAAGCGCTACAATCTTATACGGTTTATGGGGCTTTCGCCTCGTTCGAGGAAAACGAAAAAGGATCAATTAAAAATGGAAAATTTGCAGACCTGACGGTATTATCAAACGATCTTTTAAGTTGTAATGAGGATGAACTTTTGAAAACAAAAATTGTTTATACTATTGTGAATGGAAAAATATTGTATGATGCATCCAACAAATAATATATTTACAAAAAGGTTTATGGGCAAAACAATGAAAAACTTTTTTATACTGACTTTTTTTAT
>DAIEQP010000041.1 GCA_027347805.1 Ignavibacteria bacterium
TTGCGCGACAAACTTGGAAATTTCGGTTGCTGTTTCAATAGGGGCAAAAATAGAGGAAGACGGGGAATTAAGCATCCCCTCAAGGGTTATTAATGAAATAGTTTTAAATCTTCCTATTTTCTCAGTGTAAACCTTAACTACAAATCGGAGCTAAATATGAGAAGAAATAAAATCGCATTAATTGGCGGAGGCCAAATTGGTGGTGTTCTTGCACAGCTAATTTCAGTAAGACAACTTGGTGATGTTGTTCTTTTCGACATCGTTGAAGGATTACCGCAAGGAAAGACACTTGATATTGTTGAAGCATCTAGAGTTGATGGCTTTGATGCAAAAGTTTCCGGAACGAACGATTATAAAGATATTCAGGATTCCGATATCGTAATCATAACAGCCGGCTTACCGCGTAAACCAGGTATGAGCAGAGACGATTTATTAACAGTCAATGCAAAAATAATGAAGTCGGTTGCTGAAAATGTTAAGCAATATGCACCCAACGCAATTGTAATTGTAATTTCTAATCCGCTTGTTGCGATGGTAACACTTTTTCAAAAGGTATCAGGATTTCCTTTTAACAAAGTATTGGGACAGGCTGGCGTTTTAGATTCTTCACGTTTTGCTACATTCATTTCATGGGAACTTGGTGTTTCTGTGAAAGATGTGAATGCGATGGTTTTAGGCGGACACGGCGACACTATGGTTCCGATAGTTCGGTATGCAAATGTAAACGGAATTCCAGTAATGGAATTACTCGAAAAAAAATATAATGATTCTTCTAAAGCAAAAGAAGTTATGGCTGCAATGGTTAAAAGAACAAAGATGGCAGGCGGCGAAGTTGTTGAGTTATTGAAAACAGGTTCAGCATTCTACTCCCCGGCTTCTTCTGCAATTGCAATGGCAGAATCAATAATCTATGATGAAAAAAGAATTCTACCAACCTGTGCTTATTTAAATGGCGAATTTGGTGTTAATGGTTATTACGTTGGAGTTCCCGCAGTATTGGGTTCTTCCGGTGTTGAAAAAGTTATGGAATTTTCACTTGATGCTGAAGAAAAGGCAGCTCTCGATAATTCTGTAAATGCAGTAAAAGGATTAGTTGCAGATATGGATAGACTAGGATTTTAGTTCATTCATTTTGAAATTAATCTTGTTCGGTATAATTAATTAATAATCATAATCAGTTCAACAGATGAATAATGTTAAGAATATAGAGATTGTTTATGCGGAAGACAGCAAATCAATTTCACACTTGGTAAAATCAAAATTGATTCTTGAAGGATATGAAGTTCATCATTTTGAAAATGGAATGGGCGTATTTGAAGCGGTTCTTGATATTAAACCGGCAGTAGTAATTTTAGATTATAACATGCCTGTGAAAAACGGTATGGCTGTTCTTGAAGAACTAAAAAAAAATCAGGATACACAAAACATTCCTGTTATTTTATTTACGACAAAACAAGATCAAGTTACTGTTGTCCGGTGTTTAGAACTTGGAGTTACAGATTATATAATTAAAGACTCTCTGGCAATTTCAAATTTAATCCCCCGCATAAAAAAATATATTCATTAACCCAAAAATCGATTGATCATTTAAAATAAAAAACCCTGGAAGTTCTCCAGGGTTTTTGTTTAACCGCTAAAATTTTATTAAGCGCGGGTTTCCATAACGCTAACAAACTTACGATCGTTCTTTCCTTTTTCGAATTTTACATAACCATCAATAACTGAAAATAAAGAATGATCACCAGCTAATTTAACATTTTTGCCCGGGTGAAAGTTGGTTCCTTTTTGACGTACTAAAATAGAACCAGCAACAACTTTTTCTCCGCCAAAAGCTTTTACACCTAAATATTGCGGATTGCTGTCGCGACCGTTACGAGATGAACCTTGACCTTTTTTATGTGCCATTAAAATAACCTCCAGCTACTAAGCAATCTTAGTAACTTCAATTCTTGTTAATTGTTGTCTATGTC
>DAIEQP010000045.1 GCA_027347805.1 Ignavibacteria bacterium
TATGCCCAAACTGATGTTTTGAATCCGGCTTTTCACGGGACATTTTAACAGCTATTTTAATTCCTATAGAAACCAAAATATCTGTAAATGAATTTAGAGCTTCTGATATTACTGCAATTGAGTTGGATAAAATTCCTACTACAGCTTTTATCACAAAGAGAAAAATATTAATTCCAAGCGCAACATCCGTTGCGCGTTTTAATCTATGGGGCATTATTTATAAAAAGGTTCAGATTTAAATTCTGAACCTTTTCCTTTTTTTAATTATTAGCTATGATTTTTCTTCCCATACTTGGGCTAATGTTACAATCATCTTTACTGCTTCATGCATATCCTGAACAGCAACATATTCAGTGTATGAATGAAAATTATGCCCGCCGGCAAAAAGGTTTGGAGTCGGCAGGCCCATAAAACTTAAGCGGGAACCATCTGTGCCGCCGCGGATTGATGAACGAATTGGCTCAATACTTAACCGATTCAAAGCTTCAATTGCAAATTCTTCTACCTGCGGGTGTTTATCCAAAACATATTTCATATTGCGGTATTGTTCATTAACCTGGAATTCATAAGTTGAACCGGGAAACTGAGCTATAGCTTTTTCACATAAATCCTTCAGCAAGTTTTCAAACTCGACAAGCTTTTCAGCATAGAAATCTCTGATGATGAACTTGATGATTGTCTGCGTTTCATTACCTGTAACTGAAGTTGGATGAACATAACCTTCTCTCTTTTCGGTTGTTTCAGGAGAAAGTGTTTCTTTTGGAAGCATTTCTAAAAATCTTGATGCAATTTTTATTGAGTTAACCATTTTCCCTTTTGCATAACCGGGATGAACATTTTTACCGTTGAATTTTATTACTAAGCCATCGGCACTGAATGTTTCTGTTTCAACTTCACCGCGGGTCGAACCATCAATTGTGTAAGCATACTTTGCACCAAATTTTTGAACATCAAATTTTTCTGTACCTCTGCCAACCTCTTCATCCGGTGTAAAACATATTCTGATTTTCCCATGTTTAATTTCAGGATGGGAAATAAGGTATGCCATGGCATCAACAATTTCTGCAATACCTGCTTTATCATCGGCGCCGAGCAAAGTTGTTCCATCAGTCGTAATAATATCAAGCCCGATCATATCTTTTAATTCAGGGTTGCCGGCAGCGTCAATCACTTTGGTTTTATCATTAGGCAGAATAATATCTCCTCCCTGATAATTTTTATGTATTACCGGATTCACATTAGCGCCAGTAACAGCAGGAGATGAATCTACATGCGCAATAAATCCAATTGTAGCAACATCTTTGTCTGTATTTGATGGAAGAGTTGCCATTACATATCCGTACTGATCAATATCAACTTCTGTTAATCCAACCTGTTTTAATTCTTCAACGAGCAGTTTAGATAACTCAATTTGTTTAGGATCACTTGGAAATGTTTCCGAATCTTCATTCGATTGAGTATCAATTTTTACGTATTTTAAAAAGCGGTCAACACAACTAAATTTGTAATTGGAATCGAACATGATTTCCTCTTTCTGAAATTTTTTATGTGAGCAAGTTAATAGAGTTAGATTCAAGCGTCAAGATTATGACCGCAGTGTAATTAATTTTGCTCAGATAATTTTTGTGGAGAATAAATGAATACAGTAGAACTAATTAGAAAAAAAAGACAGGGCAAAGCGCTTACAATCGAAGAAATCGACTTTATGATTCAAAATTTTATAAAGGGAACTATTCCTGATTATCAGGTGGCGGCATTTCTAATGGCTGCTTTTATTCAGGGATTGAACAAATGGGAAACATCTGCTCTCACAAGTTCTATGTTATTCAGCGGTGAAGTTTTAGATCTTTCTTCAATACCAGGAATTAAAGTTGATAAACATTCCACCGGGGGTGTGGGCGATAAAACTTCATTGATACTTGCGCCAATAGTAGCAGCGGCAGGAATAAGAGTGCCAATGATTAGCGGGCGCGGACTTGGTCACACCGGCGGAACACTTGATAAACTCGAAGCAATTCCCGGTTTTAGAACCGATCTTAATCTAAAGGAATATAAAAGTGTATTGAAAAAATGCGGTGCAGTTCTGATTGGTCAAACTAAAGAAATTGCACCGGCAGATAAGATGATATATGCTCTACGTGATGTAACCGCAACAGTTGAGTCAATTCCATTAATCACTGCAAGCATAATGAGTAAAAAACTTGCTGAAGGAATAGATGGACTTGTCCTTGATGTTAAAACCGGTAGCGGCGCCTTTATGCAAAAGTTTTCGGATGCAAAAAAACTTGCAACATCGCTCATGGACACTGCAATTTCATTTAATAAGAAAGTAATAGCGTTTATAACAGATATGAACCAACCTCTTGGAAATTATATTGGCAACTGGCTTGAAGTTTATGAATCCGTGAAAATTCTGGAGGGAGAAATTACAAATGATCTTTCCGAACTTTCTTTTACGCTTTCCGGGGCAATGATTTTTCTTGGTGGAAAAGCAAAATCAACTAAAGAAGGTATAGAAATTTCCAAAGAACTAGTAAAGAGTGGAAAGGCATTGAATAAATTTCTGGAGATTGCAAAGCTTCAGAATGGAGATATTTCTTATCTGAAAAATTTGGATCGATATCCCAAATCCAAATACCACGAAAAATTGTATGCTGATAAAACCGGCTACATAAAATAAATTGATTGCTACCAGATAGGAATGGCGTCTCTAGAACTTGGTGCTGGTAGATTAACAATGACAGACAAAATTGATCCCAAAGCGGGAATTATTTTTTATCCTAAAATCGGGGACAAAATTACAAAAGGCACTTTGATTGCTGATATTTTCACTGATAAAAAAGAAAAGATTGATGAAGCAAAACAAAAGATGATTTATGCGATAAAATTAAGCAGAGAAAAAACAAAACCGGTAAAATTAATTCATTCCATCATTTCGTCTGAAAGATAAATCAAATTGACTCCAAACTCTCAGAAATCTACTGAGAGTTTTTTCTTTTCATTTATATCTTTTTTCGTTAAATAGCTTTGAGTTCTTTAACATATAATATCCATTAACAAATAGGAGAACTGCTATGGAATTTCTGCATTACCTTGGTAGATTGCTTTTTGGAGGATATTTTATTTTCAACGGTTACAATCATTTTACGAACAGCAAAATGATGATTGGGTATGCGCAAAGTAAAAATGTACCCATGGCAAATATAGCTGTTCCTTTCACAGGATTGATGTTAATAGTTGGCGGTCTAACTTACCTCTTCGATTTTCACGCTCTTGCAGGCTCACTTATATTAATCATTTTTATTGTGCCTGTAACTTTTATGATGCACGCATTCTGGTCTGTTGAAGATCCGAATCAGAAAATGGTTGAGATGGTAAATTTCACAAAAAATCTTGCGCTTCTAGGAGCATTGATTCTATTTGCTGTTTTACGCTACTCGCTCGGAATACCTTTATAATATCTTATCGATAAAAAATAAAGCCAGAGCAAATCTGGCTTTTTATACATGTTTTTATCAGCAAGCTGCGGCCCATCATTTTTTTGTTTCTATTAATCTCCAATGTTCGAATCTATAATTTCATCTTCAGAATTACTCCGATCCAATCTTTTACTATTGCATAATACTCGGGATTGAAAAAATAATTCCTCGAATTATTTCTCTCCTGAATTTCCTGCAAGCAACCACTTGTTGTAATCGACATATTATGATCAGTTCCTTTTAGCATTTTCAAACGATAGAATTTGTTTTTTGCTTTCTTTAATGCAGCTTCATACGATTTAATTGCCTGCACCGGATTTATCTGGGTATCTTTTTCGCCATAAAGCATAAATACCGGAATTGTAAGTTTCTCTATGATTTTTATCGGGTTAAAATGTGATACATCTTTTTCATCAATATCTCTTGGCCACCAGGTTTTTGCATGGTCAACAAAACTTGAATCATAATTGACTGATTTTATTTTTATCGGATTTTTTGTAAAGAAAGAAATCGCTTCATCAAATTCCGATTTATTATTTGTGCAGCGCAGAGTATTGAACATTTCCACATATTTATTTGATTGTTTTTCAGTGTAGCCTTCACAAATCATTTGTTTTCCAATCAGGTAATTCCATTGGTTTATTGAATTTTCACCTGGACATGATGAGCCCATCATAAATTTAACATCGTTACATTTTGAAATTACTAGCGGCATTATGTACCCTGCCTGGCTGCTTCCAAATAAACCGATTCTTTTTTCATCGATTTCAGGAAGCTGTTTCAACTTTTTGATTGCATCAACAATAATATCTGAAAGTTGAGCAAACAAACTATCGTCATTAAGTTTTCCCTTTGAATCACCGTTTCCCGGTTTATCAATTCTGAAGTAAGCAAAACCATTATCCAAAAAACAATTAACAAGTTTTTTTGTCTGCGGTGATTGAATTTTTCTGAAACTCGGACCGCTGCCGCTAACCCAAATTACCAGTGGGTGTTTTTCCTTTTCTTTTAACGGAAAATAAAGACTGCCAAGAATCTCAAAAGCATGAGATTTGAATTTTATTTCATCAATTCGTTTCGCATGCAAAATTGTATCAGGAATATCTATGTTATTGTTTCCAGCCATTACCGGCATAGAATACAATGCACATATTATTACACTAAGAAAAAGTATTTTTAAAAAAAGCTTCATAATTCTAGGTTGTAATCAATTCATTTATTTTTATCACTTTCAGGAAAGTAAACAAGAAAGTTATTTCTCTTCTCGTTTCCTGATGATGTATAAGTCAATCCACCCGAAATGAAAATTTTATCATCAATAATGGAAGCCTGATGTGCTTGCACAGGATAAGGTAAATCACTTTTTCTCGTCCACTTGTTTTTTATGACATCATATTCATTCACGGAGGAAATCGTGCCTTTTCTCCATCCCCCAATTACATAAATTTTATTTTTGTATCCCACTACAGCGGCATCACACTGCGATGGAATTAATTCTGCTTTTTTAATAAATGTGTTTTTTACTGGATCGTATTCTTCCAAAACGGCAGAATCTCCAAGCATTCTATTGTTTGTTGTGTCAGATAGTATAAATATTTTATTATTTAGAACTGCAGCACCTATTGCAAAATGTTTAAATGGCATCACTGTTTTAACAACCCAGGTATATTTAATAACATCATATTCTTCAATTGTGTAAACCGCGAGAGAATCCTTTTGTTTTGTTTTTATTTCCTTATTGCTCTCTCTTCCCCCTATTACATAAATTTTATTATTCAAAGCTACCGAATAATGAAAAGAGCGTGCTATTTTAATAGAAGATTTTAAAGACCATTTATTCGAAAAACAATCATACATCATTAACAATTTGGATTTTTTCTTAAATGAATCTAATTCACCGCCAGCAACGAAAATTTTATTACCCACTGTTAAAGCACAAGCTAATGAAACAGCTTGTGGTATTTCAGCCTTTGTTGACCACTCATTCTTAACAGGGTCATACATTTCTACAGAAGTAATATCTCTAAATTCACTCTTGTCGCCAGTGGCACCACTTATTAAGAATAATTTTCCATTGGCTACTGCCGAGGCATGGAAAGTTCTTTTGATCTTTAAATTCGGTTTAATTTCCCAACAGGATTTAATAGCTTGACAGTTAACTTGTAATGTTACGAAAACTGTCCATACAATTAGCATAAGGATATTCAAATTATCTCCGTTTGTTTACTTAGAAATCTCTTGTTAATGGTTTATGTATTATTATAATAGAGTCATTAAATTGAGGGGAACGTTAAAAGTAACTTAAAAATAACATTACAAAAACAAATTATGTTCTGGTCTTTAGTCGATCTTATTTATTAAAAGTTTGTAGAATGTATATTATAGGTTATTAGATTTTATTCTTATTAAGAAACATATTGATAGCGCTTTCGTCTAATTTCAAAACGAATTACCTACTTATAAAATTTTTATCCATGGAACCAGTTACTTATTCTCTAAAACTTGATAAACCGAATTCCAATGATTATTACAATGAAGTTCATTTGTTTACAAACGAAGTACTGTTTAGAGCGCAATCCTCCCTCTCTCCCATTGTTAATGACTACATAGAATACATAAAAGAATTTAACCTGGAAATTGTTCGGGAAAAAGAAGAATACATTTTGGAATTGTTAAGTTTTGGAATTCTTTGGCAAACATATTCTCATTTTGCTCTCGGCGTTCGCTTTGCACCTTTTATTGCTCTATCTAAAATGGGAGAATGGAGAAAAAAACATCAGAAGTTAAAACCAATGATTGATTTTTCCCGGGGTGTGCTTACAACCCTTCTGCTTTTGCCTAAA
The DNA here is from genome assembly GCA_027347805.1 of Ignavibacteria bacterium. GTDB lineage: Bacteria > Bacteroidota > Ignavibacteria > Ignavibacteriales > Melioribacteraceae > Stygiobacter. Next base: position 6,323 of record DAIEQP010000045.1, read on the forward strand.
AACAATGAAAAGAGATTGACACCAACTCCATCTCTTGAACAAATTGACCGTGTTTGTTTGTGGTTTGAAGCTACCGGAGAGTTTAGAGAACAGGCATTACGTTTTATTTTATGGCGCGCATATTGGGGAACAATACCTAAAGAAAGAGTCGCAATTATTTTTGCTGCCATTTCAGATTTTACTAACTGGTTCAAAAAAAACTCTGAAGAAAAACTGGGCAAGTACACAGAGAATGTTCAGCCTTTCTTATATAATTCCAGCGAAAAATATAAATGGCGTGAGGATAGAATTTCCTGCACACGTACCCGGGCTGAATATCATCTTAACATGGTTGGCGCAGATTTAATGAACCGTTCCTTCCATGATGATTATTCAAACACAACTTCAACTTCGGTTTTATTGCCCGGCTGTATGCGTTTTCGCCCGGCAGATAAATGCGAAGCAATAAAAGAAGCAAAGGGATTAAAATGCATAGGCTGCGAATCGAAATGCAGGGTTAACCAATTTAAAGTCATGGGAGAGAAAAAAAATTTCGAAGTATATGTAATTCCTCACGCATCTGATCTTTCTTTGTGGGCACCAAAAGGCAAAGACAACCGCCGGGGAATAATTGCTTCGGCTTGTGTTACAACATTAGTTGAAGGCGGTTGGGAATTAAAACGTTATGGTGTTCCGGCACAGTGCGTTCTGTTAGATTACAGCGGCTGTAAAAAACACTGGCATCCAACCGGTGTTGAAACTTCATTAAACAAAAAGGAACTGGAAAGACTTCTAGTTAAGAATAAAAATTAAGTAAAATTATTACCCTAACTCAAATGTAGTTACGCCATAAGTTCTATCAACTGAAATATCCGGAAACTCCCCAGTATACATTCGGGCTGTTCCAAATATATTCTGCATTTTATATCGTGAAGCAAGATTTACTGCGTGCAGGTTAACTTCAGGTACATCGAGAAAGATTAATTCATTTTCCTGTACATGCTTTGTTAAATCCAGAAAAATATTTTCTGCTATCGATTCATTATCTGCAAACAATGGTCCAATTTTGTAACCCACCCTGCATTTACGTATCACACCAAATCCTGATATCTCTTTATTCTTTTGATGAACGACTGAATAACTTGCAGGCATTTGGATCCAAGACTCTAAAAATGATTTTCTACTAACCGGAAAGAATTCATTATCATATTTTTCGATCAGCTCAAATGGAATTGTTGATGCAAGAAAGAGATTTTTTGAATCATACTCAGCATGAGCATTATTCCACTGATACCTAATGTTACTGTAAGCAAATTTGAAACCTGATTTTTTATAATTCCCCTGCTGTGCAAAGACGCCATCAAGAGCAATATTATGCCCGGCAAGTTTTTTAATTCCTTCATTCCAAATTTGTATTCCATATCCTTTAACACGTAATTCGGGAACAACAATATAAAAACCGATGAATCCGAATTTTTTTTGATATGACACTGCCGATATACATGCAATTGGTTTATCGTTTAGAAGACCAACTAAAAATCCTTTTTGATCGGCAGAATAAAAGGGTTCTAAATCATACAGCCCCGGATTCCATCCTTCGTTTGCTGCAAGTTTAATTGCAAAATCGAGTTCATCTTTTTTCATGGTTCTGATTACAAAATTCTCAGCCATATATACCTCGCTTTAACCGAAATGGATTTTATAACATAATATTCTAAATGATTAAGACAGAAATCGTTCTTTGGTTTAAACACATTTCTAAAATAACTATTAACAAAACTGCCATCAAAATTCTATACAACAGACAATTTAACTAATAGTCCATTTGTGAAAAATTTTATTAATAAATATTAAGAATTAATTTTTAGGTTCTTTCTAAAACAATAAAAGATTATATTTGCACGGGTATTTTGAAACAATTATAAGGAAAAGAATGCAAGACTCTGATGAGCCTGGCGCTAAAAATTTTATTACAATACAAATAAATTCCTCCCGGAGCTGATCATTTTCTAATTTTTATTGTTCATCTCCCGGGATTAATTCTTTGGAGGTGACAATGAGACCTGATTTATTCCATTTCAAAGTTTTTCTGGTTTTATTCACCTTACATTTATAAAAATATAAGCCTGTAAGGAATTTTTTATGGCAAAATCTATCTTCTCAAAGATTTCACCATCTTTATTTACCAGAGAAGCTAAAACTCCGCATCGAACCACTGACGATGAAAAACTTTTAATTGAGATGTGCGCCCTTTCTCCTCAGGAAACTATCCTTCAGATGAAAAGTAATTCTTCCGGGTTGAAAAATGATGAAGCGGAAAATCGACTTGAAGAATTTGGCAAAAACGAATTAGCACATAGCAAAGAAATTGGTATCTGGCTCGATATTTTTAACCGCTGTAAAAGTCCGCTTGTAATTCAACTACTGGCAATTGCTCTTATTTCATTGATTATCGGTGAAGTAAAATCAACTATAATTGTTGGCTGTATGGTTTTGCTTAGTGTGGGGTTATCTTTTATACTTGATAGAAAATCCAACAACGCAGTTGTTGCATTAGGAAAAAGAGTTCAATCCCATGCCGTTATATTAAGAGATTCAAAAGAACTAGAAATTCCAATCTCAGAAATAGTTCCTGGTGACATTATACTTCTTCATGCAGGATCTGTTATTCCTGCAGATATAAGATTGCTTAGCGCCAAAGATTTTTATGTTAGCCAATCAGTCTTAACCGGTGAATCATTACCAATTGAAAAAAAATCTGATGCACATAAGATTGATAATAGTTTTGTATTTGAGTTATCAAATGCATGCTTCCAGGGAAGCAACGTAACTAGTGGTACGGCTCGAGGAATAGTTATTAACACAGGTGTGAAAACCTACTTCGGATCAATTTCAGAAAGATTAGTTGAGGCAAGATCAGAAACAAGTTTTGATATTGGTGTAAAATCTTTTACATGGCTGATGATACGTTTTATGCTGCTGATGGTATTTGCGGTTTTTATGATTAATGGATTAACAAAAGGCAACTGGCTTGAAGCACTGCTTTTTGGGGTTTCGGTTGCAGTTGGCTTAACACCCGAAATGCTTCCGATGATTGTTACAGTTAATCTCGCCAAAGGCGCTTTAACTATGTCCAGAAAAAAAGTAATTGTTAAGCAGCTTACATCAATACAAAATTTTGGTGCAATCGATATTCTATGTACCGATAAAACCGGCACACTCACACAGGATAAAGTTGTTTTGGAAAAACATGTTGATATCACCGGTAAAGAAAGCCGGGATGTACTTCTCTATGCTTACTTGAATAGTTTTTATCAAACCGGCTTACGTAATTTAATTGATAGAGCAGTTATATCTCACATCGACCTTGATGTTGAACCCAAATGCACACTTGTGGATGAGTTACCATTTGATTTTCAGAGAAGAAGAATGTCAGTTGCAGTTGAATATGAAGGGGATCATGTATTGATCTGCAAAGGTGCAGTTGAAGAAATTTATTCTGTCTGTTCCCATTATCAACTGGATGAAGAAGTTTATCCTCTCATTCAAATGATTCATGATGATCTTTATGAAGAGGTAGAAGATTTAAACAATGAGGGGTACAGAGTACTTGCTATTGCATACCGTGAATTCCCTAAATCAAAAACGAATTTTTCTACAGCAGATGAATCTAATATGATTCTTCTCGGTTACATAGCATTCTTTGATCCGCCAAAAGAATCCGCCGGCCACGCGCTTGCCAGTCTTAAAAATGTTGGCGTAAAAGTAAAAATATTAACCGGCGATAACGCATTAGTAACAAGAAAAGTATGTAATGATGTTGGTTTGGAAATCGATAGAATTGTTACCGGTAATGAATTAATAAATTTATCGGAAGAAGAATTTTCTAAAGTTGCAAAAGAAGCAAATGTGTTTGCAAAGCTTTCACCAATACAAAAAGAAAAAGTTATTCAATCATTGCGTCAGCAGGGACATGTCGTTGGTTACCTTGGAGATGGTATTAACGATTAACCTTCTCTAAGGGCTTCAGATGTTGGAATTTCGGTCGACAGTGCTGTTGATGTGGCAAAAGAAGCCGCAGATATCGTTCTACTGGAAAAAAGTTTACTTGTACTTGAAGAAGGAATTAAAGAAGGAAGAAAAGTTTTTGCCAATATTATAAAGTATATAAGAATGGGCGCCAGCTCTAATTTTGGCAATATGTTCAGTGTACTTGGTGCAAGTTTTCTCTTCCCCTTCCTGCCGATGAAACCAATTCAAATTTTGGTGAACAACCTGCTTTATGATTTTTCGCAAACAGGAATTCCATCTGATAACGTTGATGCCGAGCTGGTTGAGAAACCTCTTAAGTGGAATATTGCCAACATAAAAAGATTCATGATTTTTATTGGACCAATTAGTTCGATCTTTGATTATGCAACGTACGGATTGATGTGGATTGTATTTGGTGCGAGCTCTTATCTTACGGCTAGCGCCTCAAATCAATCACATTGGGAAAGTTTATTCCAAACCGGTTGGTTTGTAGAATCTCTTTTAACACAAACACTTATCGTTCACATCATTCGAACAAGAAAAATTCCATTCTTTGGCAGCCTTGCTTCGTTCCCTATGATAATTACAACTGTTTTAATAATGGGAATAGCATCATGGCTTCCTTATTCACCATTTGCATCAGTATTTGGATTTGTTCCGCTTCCATCTTCATTCTGGTTATGGATTGCCGGATTCTTGATTTCATATAGCATAATTACTCATTTTGTTAAAACCTGGTTCTTCAAAAAATATGGAGTGAATTGATTATGGATACTTTATTAGATGCTTTACAGGAAGGCCGCTTAATTGAATTACCAGACAATGACAAACAGGACGCTCTTCAATTTCTCGCGCATATAATCGAAGCAATACCATCAGTTCCAAATGGAACTGATGTTGCAGGCTTGGTTTTGAAAAGAGAAGAAACTTATAATACATATCTTGGTAGAGGATTTGCAGTTCCTCATGCCCGTGTTTCTTTTGATGATGATCTTTACTGTGCAATAGGATGGAGTCCATCAGGAATAAAATATTCTTCCACAGAAAAAGAACTTGTGAATATTGTAATAATGTACTTGGTTCCAACTAACCAGAGAAATCATTACCTAAAAGAAATTTCAAACATTGCAAAAGCCCTTCAGGAACTTCACAATGAAGATGCGCTGAAACAGCTTTCAGATTTAAACTCAGTTAGAAACTATCTGCTTGATGTAATGAGTTCGGCAAAAACAATTGTGGGACCCGAAGCAAGAGCAAGAATGATTCAGCTTGAAGTTAAACAGAGCTTGCCGGCTTTGGATGTTCAGACTCTTACAAATCTTTTGATTGAACCAATTACAATTATTACCGGGAATAACTTCAAACCGATTACATTATCCCAGAATAAAGAATTGAACGATCTGCTGGATAATTATTCAAATCTTTTTGAAGCACTAAACAGCAACGGATCATTTGAATATTCAGGCTGGAAAGTTCTTAAGCGTAATTCATCAGTATTTCAATCTGATAGAGCAACTTATGAATGCATCGCCATCAAGATGAAATAATAAGGAGATATCATTATTCCAACTAATCAAATTTCAATTAGTGGGAACTTTTTTTGATTTCTATCGATTATACAGATAGTAATTTTTATCTTTACAACATGAGAAAAGCATTTATCATATTTTTTGCGATTATTTATCTGTTGCCTGCAATTGGGTTAACGGTTCTATACCATTTTTGTGGCGGCACATTAATGTCCACATCAATTGCTGTAATAGAATCCGGTAAGGAACCCGCCGATTGCTGCGGCGAAGAACAAGAAGATGATACCTGCTGCAAAACTCAGTTAAAATCAATCAAATTTGATGACCTACATTTTGCTTCAGCCAAAATTGAATTAAACAAACTTACGCTTGATATTATTAATTACCCGACCAATTCAAACAATTTATTTATATCAAATGATGAATTAAATTCCTCAATAAATTATCCAACATCTCCACCCGGTAATTTAACTTACTTAAATAACCGCGTACTTCGTATTTAGATTTTCAATTTTATTCAAAAAGAGAATCAGTTTTTAATAACTAATTAAAAATTTTTTACGGAGTATAAAATGAAAAAGTTAATCTCATTATTTGCATTATCAATTCTAATTACATTCTCAACTTATGCACAGGAAAGTAAAGTTGCAGAAGCCGAATTCAAGGTATCCGGTAATTGCGGTCAGTGTAAGGCTCGAATTGAAAAAGCGATGAAAATAAAAGAAGTGAAATTTGCCCGCTGGGATAAATCCACAAAAATGTTGAAGGTTGCTTACCTTTCTCCAGACATAACTGTTGATTCTTTAATGCACCGCGCAGCAATTGTTGGCCACGATACCGAAAAGTACAAAGCAGATAATGCAGTTTATGCAAAACTGCCGAATTGCTGCCTGTATCGAGACAATAATAATACGCACTAAAATCAACAATAAATTTTGGAGATAAAATGAGAAGCAAATTTTTACTGCTTCTCCTTCTAGTTTTTTCTACATATGCCTTTGCACAGGAAGTTGTTAAAGGAACTGTATATGAAAAAAACGAAGAGGGAAAGCTCTCGCCCTTAGTTGGTGTTAATATAATTTGGCATGGAACCAAGTTCGGCACCACATCAGATATAGATGGACACTTTGCAATTGCAAAGCACAAAGAATCAATCCATCTTATTTTCAGCATGACCGGTTATAAAACCGATACACTGCTTGTAACAGATCAAAATAGCATAGATGTTGTTTTAAGTACAAAAGCAACAAAACTCAATGAAGTTGAAGTCGTTGGTAAAACAAATACTACATTTTCAGATTTTCTTTCCGTTGAGAATAAAGGAATAATGACAGACAAGGAACTTTATAAAGCTGCCTGCTGCAATTTATCGGAAAGCTTCGAAACTAATCCTTCTGTTGATGTTTCTTTTACTGACGCAATCACCGGGGCCAAACAAATTGAGATGCTCGGGCTTTCAGGTGTTTACACTCAAACAACAATGGAAAATCTTCCATATGTACGTGGATTAATGTCTAACGTCGGATTATCATTTGTTCCTGGAACCTGGGTACAAGCAATTAACGTATCGAAAGGAATCGGGTCGGTTGTTAATGGTTATGAATCAATTACTGGACAAATTGATGTAGATCTGAAAAAACCAAAGTCTGTTGAAGCTGAAAATCTTTTTGCGAATTTCTATGGCGATTATGATCAGCGATTTGAAGGTAATCTAAATTACAGAACACACGTGAGTGATAAATTTTCAGTAATAAATCTATTTCATGCAAGTTCAAGAAAGCACGGCTTCGATTCGAACAATGATAGATTTATCGATATGCCTCTCTTTACTACATATAATTTTATGCAGAGATGGCATTTTTCGAGCGGAACCGGATGGGAGAGCCAGCTTGGTTTTCAATATTTAAATGACGAAAAAGATGGCGGAACAGATTCTCATACAACATTGGACCCAAACGTTCACATACATAACGATCCCAACTATTCTTACACAACAAAAAATAATCAACTGAATGTTTATGGAAAGTTAGGATACTTATTCCCTGATAGCAGCGGGAAATCTTTTGGCATTCAATGGTCATTAAATAATTACAGAAACTCCTCGCTTTTTGGAGATAAAAATTATGACGGAAATGAAAAAACCGGCTACTTTAATTTTATCTATCAATCAGATTTTGGTTCACGGAAACATAAATTTAGAACAGGCTTCAGTTTCCTCTATGATCAATTTGATGAAACATTTTTAACTGATAGATTCCAAAGAACTGAAAGAACTCCCGGTGCATTTTTTGAATATACCTATACCCTGGATGAAACATTTTCATTCATTGCAGGAATTCGTGCAGATCAGCATAATTACTACGGAACAATGATTACACCAAGATTTCATTTGCGATATGCGCCAACTGAAGATTGGGTAATTAGACTTGTCGCCGGCAGAGGATTTAGAACTTCCAATATCTTCACTGAGTTCTCTTCTGTATTTGCTAGCGCTCGAAATGTTAACATTAATCAAAGTGAATCCTTTGGTTATGGACTGGGGCAGGAAAAAGCATGGAATTACGGTCTTAATCTTACTCATTATTTTAACTATGATTACCGAGAAGGAACAATTTCTGTTGATTTTTACAGAACAGATTTTGAACAGGCAATAATTGCAGATCTCGATTCAAATCCGCAAAAAATAAATTTTAAGACAATTAAAAACGGCGCGTATTCAAATAGTCTTCAGGTTGAATTGAATTTTCAACCGTTTGAAAGACTTGACACACGAATTGCATACAGATACATGGATGTAAAACAAAAAATCAATGGAAACATGATTGAGAAAACGTTATCATCAAAACATCGTGCCCTAATCAATTTTGCTTACTCAACAGAAAAAGAGAATAAAGATGATGTGCAGATGTCTTACGATTTAACAATTCAGTGGTTTGGTGAGAAAAGAATTCCTTCTACCATCTCAAACCCAATTAATTTACAGGCGCGAGATTATTCTCCAAGCTTTGCTCTTGTGAACGCTCAGGTAACAAGAACTTTTTATGCAGGATTTGATTTGTACTTGGGTGTTGAAAATCTTTTGGGATTTAAGCAGAATGATCCAATTATTGATTCAGCAAATCCAAATGGAAAATATTTTGACGCTTCATTAATCTGGGGACCGGTAAACGGCAGAATGGTTTATGCCGGTTTAAGATATAAAATTTAATCCTGATTAAAATACTTGATGCTGGAATTAAGTTAATCGATATTTGAATAACTTTTTTCCAGCATTTGTTTAACAAGAAGATTTATCAAAGGAATTAATATGGCGGCTCCAAAGAAAATTAAATTGCACAACCAGGAATTTTTGGAAATTATTTGGGATAACGGCAAAGAAA
>DAIEQP010000053.1 GCA_027347805.1 Ignavibacteria bacterium
CGTTTTGCCCCGCCATTAATTATTAACAAGAATCAAATATTGGAAGCTGTAGCTATCATAAAGAAATCAATTCATGAAATTGAAAACATGATTTAACCGAGTCATAAATGGAAATTAAAACACTTTCATTTTCAGTGAAAACAAAAGGTAATACTGATATTATTGATATCACCAATAATGTAAGTGATCTTGTTTCAAGTTCCGGATTAAATGAGGGAAGTGTATTGATATTTGTACCCGGTTCAACAGCCGGCATAACAACGGTTGAATATGAACCGGGTTTACTAAAAGATATTCCTGAGTTTTTTGAAAAATTAATCCCTTCAAAAAAAATCTATCATCACGATGAAACCTGGCATGATGGCAATGGATATTCGCATGTAAGGGCATCGCTTCAGGGTGCGTCTTTTACTGTTCCATTTCAGAATACTAAACTTCTTTTAGGTACCTGGCAGCAGATTATTCTTATCGATTTTGATAACCGAAGTAGAAATAGAACTATTAACGTACAAATTATGGGTAAATGAGTGTTTAAAAATCAAAAGTATATTACTGTATTCGGCAGTTCAGTTCCTAAGCCGGGGGAAGAAGAATATGAATTTGCTTATCAATTAGGTAAAAATTTTGCACAGAATGGATTAAACGTTTGCACAGGCGGATTCCAGGGTATTATGGATGCTGCTTCAAAAGGATGTATAGAGCATGGAGGTAATGCAGTTGGTGTTACGCTCGATATTTATAATGCAGTTCCATCAAAATATCTTTCTGAAGAAATTAAATGTAATACTCTCTTCGATCGATTGAAAAATCTAATTGAGATTGGTGATGCATATGTCATACTTCAGGGGGGAACCGGAACACTTGTAGAAATTTCGTTGGTCTGGGAATATTTAAATAAAAATATGATGGATGAAAAACCAGTTGCTTGCCATGGAACGCTTTGGAAAAATATTGTTGAAGTGATGGATCAGCAAATAAAAAAGGAAAAGAGAAAATCAGGTTTGGTTAAGTGTTTTGAATCAATTGAAGATTGCTCGAAGTATATTAGTGAGAGAGTGAAATAAAGTATTAACTTTGTAAAAATTTCTTTACTTGTTCATAAACAAGTTCAACTGGTAAATCTTTAATACATTTAAATTGTTTGTCGGATCTTGTGCATTGTAATGGTTTGGGAGAATAATAAAAACAGGGTGCGCAATCTAAATTAATCGATGCAATCTGATATTCGGTATTCCATGGATATATATAATTAACATTCGTGGGGCCGATAATTGCAACTGTTTTTAACCTTAATGAAGCTGCAACGTGCATTAAGCTTGAGTCGTTCGAAACAAAAATATTGCAGCGTCTCATAATGGCAGCAGTATGTCTTAGACTAAATGCCTGAACGGAAAAGACATTTTTAAAAGTGCAACTGCTGATTATTTTTTCCTTCAATGTTTGTTCTTCATTTCCGCCGAACAAGAAAATTTTAGCATTATGATTTGCTGATAATATATTTGCAAGCTCAGCAAATTTTTCCGGTTCCCATCTTCTTTTATCGTGGTTCTTGAGTGTATTGCATCCGGCATGGAAACCAATTACAAGATCATCATCTTTTATAAATTTTTCTTTCAGGTAGTCTGTTGCATATACTAAATCATCCCATTGAAGAGTAAATTGCATACGGGGAATTGTCTTAAAGTCTTCACAAAATAATTTTTCAATCATTGCAAAGTTTTCTTCAACATTATGCAGCGAATCATCTTCTTGAACGCGGATATTATTTAGAAAACCAAGATTAATTTTATCCTGACGAAGATATTTAACACCTACTCTTTTTTTTGCACCAATCAACCAGCTTATGAGATTATATTCTTTTCTGTTGGATGGGTAAACGCAAATTGTTGCGTCATATTTTTTTCTTAATGATAAAACAAAAAAAAGAGTGCTGATTTTTGATGCATTTAAAAAATCATGAAATATTACATTGTTCACTTGATTGAGCTTTTCATAAATATCCTTAACCCCTTTAAACATAACCAGTGCGTCTATTTGGGCAGAAGGACTTGCTTCACTCAATTTTACAATTGAGGGAGTGAACATTAATGCGTCCCCTATTCCTGACAATGCAATAACTAGTATTTTCATACAAAAAAAATCCGCCACATTTGTGGCGGAAATATAAATTAATTTGTCTTTTCAAGTTTCTTCGGTACTACTTCATTCTTTGTAGCACCGGATAGAACTCTGAATTTGTTTACAATCTGATCTACATTCGGATCATTTGGTATCATTGATTTCAATTGCTGGGCAACTGCAAGTGCTTCGTTATACATATGAAGATTTTCATAATGAGTTAATAACATATCGTATGGATTATAATAACTGTTAAACTCTCTTGGATTACCTTGGATTCTCTTTTTAGCTTCAGCAATCACATCTTTTGCATACATATTGTATTGCGTCATTCCGCCGGCAGCATAATAAATTTTTGCGGGGTCATGTTCAATTCTGTAATCCATTGGAATATTGGCCTTAGGAATTATTTTTTCCATTCTATCAAGTGTTTCAATTACCTTGGTATTATTTCTTTCCAGGTAGAGATAATGAATGGCTAATCTCATAAATGAATTTCTGTAATTTTGTGTCAGTCTTAAATGATTATCATCCAGATAAATTGATTTATCATTTAGTCCGCGCCATTTAAATCCCGGCTGGTAGGTTTTGCTAAATCCATCAGGTTCATTAAAAAGCTGAGCGCGTAAAATTGGTTCATTTACATAATCGAGATTTTTGTTAAATAATTTTTTAGGAACCAATCGCCAGGCCATTCCCTCCATACTCAAATAATCATCAAGACTTAGCTTAGCATCATCAGAACAGGTAACAGCAATATAAATCGGTCTTTTCCATTTTGACTGCATTATAATATCAAGAGAAACTAAATCCTGAACACGAGCAGCACCAACATCGCCAAATTGTGCAGGCACCTGCATTGTCCAGGTCAATTTTCCATTTTTTACTATCGCGGAATCT
>DAIEQP010000055.1 GCA_027347805.1 Ignavibacteria bacterium
AATGGCTAGCTCTATTATTCCAACGGATACCGGTCAGAACGAAAAATATAACAATCAAAAAAAATCTCTGGTTCTTCAAAAAAACTTTCAGAAAACAATCAAAACGAAATCAGCACTTTCCACTGGACATTTGATACAAAAAAATAATTTGGCAATTAACAAACCCAAAACTATTAACAATAATGGATATTGTATTCTATGGGACTCAGTTATATTATGAGGTACAGCAGCCACTCAAGCTGAACCACTAGACACTTTATATATTAAAGCAGATTTTGAAAAAGCAACTTTGAGCGCTGGGGATACGGTAATTATAAGAGTAACAAAAGTGGATAAAAATGGAAACGAGAGCAGTTTTCCGGCTGGAACTTTATTCGAAGCAAAAGTGCTTGAAGGTTGTTTGGGTGGTGAATTACTGAGTTCGGATAATAGAACAGGCAAATATTTAGCGAACCTAACACAGCCATTCTATTTTATTGTTGATAAAAATATCGATTCAACAATTACGAATATAGAAATTAAAGTGGGTGCCCCTGTTAGCGGTTATTTGTCTTATGACGATTCTTTCAATAATGTTAATGGAAAAATCATAAATGCTTCAATGAATAGAGTAAAGCAAACTAAGATTTTGAAAAAACAAATGGATAGTGATGGATGCAGCACAAGTCCATTTGCAAGTTCGAGTTATGACTATGCAAGGGGAAATGTTGGTGGGGGCTGTGATCACCTTCCTTGCTACACTAATAATGTTCCTACAGCACCTACTATTGATTTAAAACCTTTTAATAATCGAGATATTTGCAATAAAAAATCAGGATATGCTTTTACTGATTATAACTGGGATGGTAAACAAGAGTTTCCGACTCAACCGCTAGATTTTGTGAAGTCATTTAATGTTTGCTATAATAAAAACTTAAACCGGTGGATATTAACTTTATACACCGATCCTATCCAGACATTAAAATTTCAGTATGAACAAGATTATTGCTGGAATAAAATAAATGTTAATTGGTATAACAAATATCAACGATATCCAATTATAATTGAAAACTATAAAAGTTTTGTTGTTCCTTCAGATACAAATGAAAGAGCATTATTAAAAGCAGATTTAGAAGCACACCAAAAATATCCAATTAGCCCTGATAGAATAAAAAAGTATGTTCTAAAAGATTTTATAATTGCTCACGAAAATGGACATGCTGATGGCTTACGGAAAATTATCAATGATGTGTACACAAATGAAAAATATCTCGAATATTTTTTAAACAAATTCAATTATTCATGCTCTAAATTAAGCAGCGCAAAAATGGCGCAAGATACGGCATTAAAGTTTCTACAAACTTTTGAACAAAAATTAATTAAAGCGATAGCGGCTGAATACCAAAAAAAAGTACTGGGATCAGATATTGGAGACAGAGAAAGGTTAGATAGCATACATAATTATTCTGTATATAATTCATTCATGAAAAGAGTATTCAAAAAATTTGGATTTACCTTTGTTCCGGTAAAAAGGTGGTGGTTATGAATACCTTAAAACAAGTTACCCAAAGACAAAGTTTTCTCGAGGTTATTATGAAATACAAAGCTTATAAAATAATTTTATTTGTTCTCTTCATTTTTTTTAATCAAGCAGTATTTGCTCAGGGTATTACAGAAGAAAAAAAACGGGAAATTATTACTAATTTGGCTATAGTGGATTCGATGACTTCATGGCATGCAATTAATGAAGTAATGGAATACAATTTACAGGAAGCAATACCTGCAATTATCAATAATATTTGGAAACAGGAACCTTTTGTTCAATTTTTGTTTCTGAATACACTTGATTCTCTGAAATATAATAATATTTCATCGTTGACATATGCATTTATTGATTCAGCCAATCATTTTGATAACTCAGAAAAATCCAACATTCGTCTTGAAATGAAATCTTTGGCTAATGTCATTTTATTCCGCCATAACGATTTCTCTCAAAGACAGAATACTTATGATTACTCTCACGCTATTTTCCCTAAAACTGAGGACGATATTATCCTTGGGCTTGTTCATATCTTGGAGAAATATTCCAAGAACGAAATTGCTGCTAAAAATGAATTGATTAATATTGCGCAAAACAGTACTGACAGGGATGCGCGGTGGATTGCTCTTGGCTTTTTATATGAGATATTCGACCAGGAAATACTGCCAATTGCACAACAGAGATTAATTGACGAAACAGATAGCGGTATTAAAGTTTCTATTATGTATAGAATAGTGGGGCTTTATAAAAATGAAACGATACATAAATTATTCATGAATCAAGTTTTACAATATACTAGTGATGATGTAAAAGATGGTTATATAGAGCTCTTGTTGACTGATTATGCAGCACCAGCTGATTATAAAATCGCAAAGGAAGCCACTTCACAATTAAGAGATGATATTTATATAAATTATAATCAAAATTTTCTTTCTAATTTTCGAGCATTCCCCGCAGACAGCAATTTAACCGCTAAAAATTTAGTTGATTCCCTATTCTCTTACCACAACCAATGTTATTTGTTTAATTGGCTTGGAGATGCAGCCTTCTCTTTACAACTTCAGAATATAATCAATGATGCAAAAACAAAACTTAACAGCAGTGACAGCCTTGGCGCAGCATTTAAAATAAATCAGTATCAAGCGGCAATTGTTCATGCTTACCAGGATCCTGTAACAAATACAAATCAATTTGTAACATCAGATGGTTATAAGTTTTTATACTATTACCCGAAATACATATTAGAACGTTTGCCAAAGCTGCCAATTATAAAAACAATCACCCCCGCAATTACGGTAACTAAAACCAAAGAGTTCATTCTTTCAGTCGAAGGAAATTATTTTAGACCGACCTCAGTAATAAGCTGGAACGGCAAGCCGTGCAAAACC
>DAIEQP010000063.1 GCA_027347805.1 Ignavibacteria bacterium
TTCCTAATTATGCGTTAAGATTAGACATTACAGCTTCCGGGTACCTTGTTCCGCTAGCAAGTCCCAATGGGAAAATTAATTCTATAATTTTTAATACATCATTGGTTAAAACTATTTCAGCTGCATTAATATTTTCTTCGATGTGTTTAGGCTTTGTTGTACCGGGAATAGGAACTATAAAATCTTTTTGTGCAAGAACCCAGGCAAGCGCCAACTGGCCGGGCAATACATTTTTTTGTTTTGCCAATTCTGTTACTTTATTCACCAAATCAATATTCTTTTGGAAATTTTCACCTTGAAATCTTGGAGAAAATCTTCTGTAATCATTTTCGGGCAAGTCTTCAAATTTCTGGAAACGTGCCGTTAAAAATCCTCGTCCCAATGGACTGTAAGCGACAAAACCAATTCCCAAACTATTTATTACATCGAATAATTCTGTTTCGGGGTCACGTGTCCATAATGAATATTCAGTTTGCAATGCATTAATTGGATGTACAGCATGGGCTTTTTTAATTGTTGATGGCGCTGCTTCACTAAGCCCTAAAAATCTTACTTTACCTTCTTTAACAAGTTCAGACATTGCGCCGACCGTTTCTTCAATTGGTGTTGATTTATCTACACGATGCTGGTAATACAAATCAATATGATCAACCCCAAGCCGTTTTAGGGATGCTTCGCAGCAAGCTTTTACATATTCAGGTCTGCCATTTATGCCTCTTGCGTGCGGATCCTGTGACCTTACAATTCCGAATTTAGTTGCCAGAAAAATTTTATCTCTTTTCCCTTTGATTGCTTTTCCAACAAGTTCTTCGTTTTTGAAAGGTCCATACATATCTGCTGTATCTAAAAAGTTTATTCCGAGTTCCAAAGCACGATGAATTGTAGAAATCGATTCAGCATCATTTGCGCCGGAATAAAACTCAGACATTCCCATACATCCCAAACCAATAGAAGAAACTTCAGGGCCATTTTTCCCGAGAGTTCTTTTTTTCATTTTAATTTTCCTTTAATGATTTTTCAAAAACACTTTCTAAATTAACTATAATTTTTCACTACCGGTTCCATAATCACGTTCTAGTATAGTTGGAATCTGAATCAGAGAATGTTTAGCAGAATATTCATGTGCAGCGACTCTTTTTTCTGCAACCTCTTTGAGAGCTTCAGTGTAAGCATCATCATATGAATACCCTTTTCTCATTAAATCTCTCTCGGTTATTTCACAAGAAATTGAAAACTCTAATTCTTCACAAGACATTTCACTATCAATCCAGATTTCGTTTTGGGGAATAAAATGATAAGCCAAGTCGTTGCCGCTAAATCCAAAATCAGGAAAAATATCCCGCCTGACATTTGGCCCATCCACAATCCAGATATCAATTCCATTTCTTTTCCCAAAATACGAACGATAAATATTTTTCAGTTGAATCGAATCGGGTAAATCGATAATCTCTTTTAAATTGTCGCAGTCTGTTGGTGATACTTTACACAATGATTTTTCGTGAAAAGAAATTAGTTTCTCATCGATTCTTCTCATTTTTAATTCAAGCGCAAGAGATGAATCATGGGCCTCGGCATAACTCAGCCCCTTTTGTGCCATTAAATTTCTTTCATGAAGTTCGTGCGCAAGCGTGTATTTAAATTCTTCTGTTGTTATTGAATGATCAATCCATATTTCATTTTGCGGAATAAATAGGTAGCGCTCACCATTCCCTCCGTATAAAAATTCCGGATATATATCGTTTCTGATTGCAAGTCCGTCAACGATCCATATGTTTTTTCCACCTATTTCTTTGAGTGGAATGCGATATATGTTTCCGCCGGGGAGATATTTTATAGGGTTAATCTTATTAAAAGAATTGTTAACTGCGCATGAAACTGTTAAAAGAATTAATAACCCGGCAATTAAATGTTTTTTATACATCGTCAAAACTTTCTAAAATTCTTTTGTTGGACAATATAACTGAATCAGAGGTTTATATTTTTAACAGAATCAGTTAATTTGAGGTGCCAAACATATCAGAAAAGATTAATCGCTTATTGATTCCGGAGATATCTCATGAAAGCTTTTCAAGTTTTATTTATTCTTTTTTTCTGCTCAATAATATTTTCACAAAGCAAAAAAGATTATCCAATCAAACCGGTTCCATTTACTAAAGTTCACATTACACAGGGTTTCTGGTTTAATAGAATGGAAACAAACCGTAGTGTAACAATTCCCGCTTCAATAAAACTTTTGGAAGAAACCGGGCGGATGAAAAATTTTGAAATAGCAGCCAAGCGGGCAACAGGAGATTTTTGCTCGCCGTATTATTTTGATGATTCTGATGCATACAAAGTTATTGAAGCTGCTTCATATACATTGATGTTAAAATCTGATGATGAACTAGAAAAAAAGCTTGATCAGATGATAGAAACAATTTCCGCCGCACAGGAGAAAGATGGTTATCTATATACACCAAGAACAACAGGCACAAAAAAGTTTCAGAGAGTAATTGGTGATAAGCGATGGTTGAATGAACAGGGAAGTCATGAACTTTATACAGCGGGACATATGTATGAAGCAGCAGTTGCGCATCATTTAGCTACAGGCAAAAAGAATTTTTTAGATATAGCAATCAAAAATGCCGATTTAATTTGCTCAGTATTTGGACCCGGAAAAATTCAGCTTCCATCCGGTCATCAGGAAATTGAAATTGGACTTGTAAAGCTATATCGGCTTACCGGCAACGAAAAATATTTACAAACTGCAAAATTCTTTTTGGATATGCGCGGCAAATATCTTGATGGCAGAAAATCATGGGGAGAATATAATCAGGATCATAAACCTGTAGTTCAGCAGGATGAAGCTGTCGGGCATGCAGTCCGCGCAGCATATATGTACAGCGGAATGGCTGATGTTGCTGCATTGACAGGTGATAAAAGTTATATAAATGCGCTGGATAAAATTTGGAGTAATGTTGTTGGAAAAAAATTATATCTCACAGGCGGAATTGGTGCCTCAGGTTCCTGGGAAGGATTTGCAAAAAATTATGAACTGCCGAATGCAAGCGCATACAACGAAACCTGTGCATCTATTGCAAATATTATGTGGAATCACAGGATGTTCTTGTTGAAAGGAGATTCGAAATATATTGATATACTTGAGAAAACACTCTACAATGCTTTATTATCCGGAATTGGTATGAGCGGAGATCTTTTCTTTTATCCAAATGTTTTGGAATCATACGGTACACATGAAAGATCCAAATGGTTCAGCTGTGCCTGCTGCCCGCCAAATGTTGCAAGATTAATTGCTTCAATTGCCGGATACTCGTATGCGGTAAAAGGAAATGATATTTATGTGAACATGTTTGGTAATAATGATGCGGAAATTTCTATTGATGGAGAAATTATTAAACTAAAGCAGCAATCGAATTATCCATGGGATGGGGCAATAAAAATCACTGTTACTCCTGCTAAAGAAAATCAGGAGTTTGTTCTAAAGATTAGAATCCCGGGATGGTCTCAGAACCAGGCAATGCCAAGCGATCTTTATACTTTTTCTGATTTTCAAAAAGAGAAATCATTTTTGAATGTTAACGGTAAATTGGTCCCGATGAATCTGAAAGACGGATTTGCTACAATTAAAAGAAAATGGAATAGTAATGATATTGTTGAGTTAACCCTGCCGATGGAAATCAGAAGAATAAAAGCTAATGAAAAAGTTGAAGCTGATTTGGGAAAAGTTGCTTTGCAAAAAGGCCCTCTTGTTTTTGCAGCAGAATGGAAAGATAATAAGGATGAATATGTAAGAAATATTCTTCTTCCTGAAGAATCCCAGCTTACATCCAAATTCGAAAAAGATTTACTTAATGGAGTTGAGATAATAAAAGGAAAAGGATTTGGATTCAAAGCAGATGAAAAGAATAATATCATTAAGACCGAGCAGGAAATTGTTGCAATTCCGTACTATGCCTGGGCTCATCGCGGAAAAGGTGAAATGAGTGTTTGGATAGCGCAGGATGAAAAAGCAGTTCGACCTTTACAGCAGAAAACAATTTTAAACGACGCTAATATTTCTGTTTCCCACGGAAGTGGTATAGACGCTGTCAGAGATTTTCTTGAGCCGAAATCTTCAAGTGATGAAACATATCCTAAATTTCACTGGTGGCCGAGCAAAGGAGAAAAAGAATTTGTAGAAATAGAATTCAAAAAACCTTCTGAAGTTTCTTCGCTTTCGATTTATTGGTTTGATGACACTGGATCCGGAGAATGCAGAATACCACAATCATGGAAACTGCTTTATAAAGATGAAACCGGAAAATGGAAAGATGTTTATCCGACTAATTCAAAACCGTACGGAACTGAAAAAGATAAATATAATGTTGTTGAATTTGAAACCGTAAAAACACCTGAGCTAAAACTTGAAATACAATCTGCTAAAGATTTTGCGGGCGGAATTCATGAATTAAAAATTAAATAACGGAGTAAAAAATGAGTCTGATTAAAAGTATTAACGATTTTCTTGGTGCATGGAAATATGAAAGTGATTCAACACTGAAAGTATTTGGTAATCTGTCTGATGAATCATTGAATCAAAAAATTACTGCTGATGGAAGATCACTTGGATTTATAGCATGGCATATTACTCAAAGTATTGGTGAGATGATGTCTAAAACCGGACTTGAATTTCCAGGTTATGTAGATCGCGCTCCTGTTCCTGCTTCTGTAAATGAAATAAAATCCAGTTATGAAAAATATTCTTCTGCAATGACTGAACAGATTGAAAAAAACTGGAGCGATGAAATGCTGCAGGATGATTTAAATATGTATGGCCAGATTTGGAAACGCGCGGATGTTCTTTCAAGTTTAATTGCTCACCAGACTCATCATAGAGGGCAAATGACAGTTTTGATGAGACAGGCCGGTTTAAAAGTGCCAGGAGTTTATGGACCATCAAAAGAGGAATGGGCAATTTATGGTATGCCTACAGAAGAATGATTTTGTAGAAATAAAAAACCTCGCTTTTATTTCGATAATGAAAGTGAGGTTTTCTAGTCTTCTATGCTAATTTTGTTTCAAAGGAACAAACGAATTGAAAACACTTTTTTTAATCCTTTTTCTATTTTCTTATTTACCTGCCCAGAATAAATTCGATTCTGTACTTGAATCGATGAAAAACAAACCGGATTCCGCACAAATTACCGTACTAAATAATTTTTGCTGGAGATATAGAAATATAGATCCCGCTCTTGCTATTAAGGCCGGTGAATTGGCTCTAAAATTATGCGATGAATCAAACAATAAAGCTGGTAAATCGAAAACACTGGGTTATTTAAGCACAATTTACAGAGATCGTGGAGATTACCAAAAGGCAATGAATCTTACTTTGGAAAGTTTGGATCTTTCCATTGCTGGAACCGATTGGAAGCAGACAGGATATGCATATAATAATATGGCTTCAATTTATAGATTGATGGGAAATTATCCGCTTGCACTTGAAACAAATTACAAAGGATTGAAAATTTTTGATGAGCATAATTTTTTAGAGGGAATAGCATTTTGCAAATATAATATTGGACTCATTTATTTAAGACAGGCAAATTTTAAAAAAGCACTGGAGTATTTTGAAAAAACAGTTTCAATCAGAAAGAAGATTGGTGATAAAAACGGAGAAGCGAAAGCGCTGAGCAGAATTGCGGAATTATATGTTGAATGGGAAAATTATTCTCGAGCTATTTCAATTTACAATGAAGTTGAATCGGTCTATAATGAAATTAATGATATAAAGAGTTTAATGACCGTCTGGATGGGAAGGGCGCTTGTATTCGAAAAATTGAATGATTTTAACGGGGCGTTGGCTGAAAGCAAGAAAGCGCTTGCAAATGCAAATTCCTTTAATGATGCCGAAGGTGTAATCAGGAACAATTGTGTTATAGGATTACTTTATGCAAAACAGGGAAAATATGATGAAGGGCTGAAATGTTTTAATAAAATTAAAGACATGGCGCTTAATTCAAGCTCATCTTTTCTGCGATTAAATTTTCTCGAAAGTATTTCCAAATTCTATTCGTACGAAAAAGATTATAACAATGCTTATAAATATCTATCAATGTATAATTTGTTTAAAGACTCAATTGAACAAAGACAAAAAAACTCGGTAATAGCTGAGGTTGAGGCTTCCTATCTTACAAACAAGCAGGTAAAAGAAAAAGAATTGATTCAAAATGATTTGGAGCATCAAAAAAAATTAATGATTTACTGGATTGTAATTCTCTTCGTGTTTCTAATTGTAATTGTAGTAATTGTATTTCTTTATAATGCACAGAGAAAAGCGAATGCAATCAAAGATAAACTTTTTGGAATAATAGCACACGATCTTAAAAATCCATTCAGCATTTTAATGAACGCTTCCCAGATTTTAACTGATAAAGAATGGCAGATCACCCAGCAGGAGAGGGATCAGTATCTTGAAATGATAGCATCATCCAGTAAAAAAACCTATACCCTTCTTGATAATTTACTCTTTTGGTCGCGGACACAGATTAAAAAGATTTCATTAAACCCGAAAGTGATTGATCTTTATGAAGTTTTGCTAAATACAATCGATCTTGCGAACGACCAGGCAATAAATAAAAACATTCTGATTGAAAATAAGGTTTTACCCGCCTGCAATATTTTTGCCGATGAAGAAGTAATAAAACTTGTGGTAAGAAATTTAATTACCAATGCAATCAAATTTTCTAATCCAGGCGGCGTTATTATTATTAATGCCTATCGGGAAAATTCCAAGTGCGTGGTATTAGTAGAAGATAATGGAATTGGAATT
>DAIEQP010000068.1 GCA_027347805.1 Ignavibacteria bacterium
AAGGAGTATCAAAGATTTATACTACAGTGAGAATTAACATTAATAAAACAAGTTAGGAGGAAATATTATGGCTGGGGGTAATGGAAACAAAATCGTTAAAACAAAATCACTTAGCACGCATTCAATTGATAATTTAAAGTCTAAACCAATACGAATAAGTAATCTTCGTGATGCACGACGCCTTCTGGGCCGGCTTATTTATGAGTTCCAGAAGGGCACAATAGTAAATCAGGATGCGAAAGATCTTTGCTATTTAGTGATTTCCTTTTGCCAAGTTCTTAAGGATTGTGAATTTGAAGAGCGTATCACAAATTTGGAGAATCAAATATCATGAGAAAGACGAGTTACAATTCCAGATTAGGGAATATTGAAAATCGATTAGGGCTTCACAAAAAAAGAGGCATGTTGCTGGTGGAGTATCCATATCAAAACGTTAATGATTGGAATGTCTCTTTGAACGGGCGGAAGCATAAATTTTCAAGTCAACAAGCTTTAGATAATTTTATTAAAAAACATACAAACGAATTCAATATCAAACTTTCGTTACCACACAAATCGGAGGGGTTATGAAAACTTATCTAATTAATCGTATTAAAAAACTTGAGCAACAACAGAATAATGACTTTATTGACGAACTCGATATTAATATTGGAGAGAGACTCGAAACAGCATTAAAACGATACAATAACTTTTATCAAAGGAAATATACTATTCAAGACCTCAAATGTTGGAGAAAGGTCGACTGTTCTCTTGGATCCATACTTTTCCCACCTAATCATACTCATGATAAATGGGTTTTAAGAAATGCCAAATTGCTAATTAAATTCATAGGTCGAAGTTGAATATCTTATTAAGAAAATCCAACGATGTAAAGACTAATTATAAGATTACCGATAAAAACCCATTAAGGTTGATCTGTTTGATTAGTATATTCTATAACAAAGCTGCATATACTTAACATGAAAAGCTTGTTTAAAAATTATCTTTACATTAAGTTAACAGCAAGAAAAAATTCTCAAGTGTCGAATGAAATTTTAATACTGAAAGGCCGTTCGGAGTTTTATAGGGACTCGACACCCCTGAATTTCTCTTAGCGGTTTTTCAATTTATAATGTTCATTGAATTTCAGGATTGGTAACCAAAAAAGTAACCACTAAAGCAGTAATCTTCGAATTTGTTTGCAAAACTCAATATTATTTTGGTTTAGGAAACCGCTGCTCTATCCACTGAGCTACCGGGGCAAATATTGATACGCAAAATTAGGTTCAAAAAATGGTTAATTCAATTTTAATAATATATTTGTGAATAAAATCACCGGTTTCAGGTGATTTTGAGGAATTTTGAGGGCTTAATTCTGAGATACAAGCCAGTCCTTAGCTTCTTGTTTTTGATCAAAAGCAACAATCTTTCTTCCGGAAAATTGTAAAACTGCGTTTAATAGATACTTTTTCATCCCTGTAATTCCCAGAACAGCACTTGCTTTAACATATGGGGCGTTGCATTTTGCAAGATTTTTAATTGATTCAACCAAGTCTTTTGTCCATAATGATTCGCTGACATCAGTCAAACATAACAACGATTTGGGCGGGTTTTGGGCAGCAACTGCCTTTGCGTGTGCAATTGCATCAGCAATTTCTTGTGGATTTTTAGAATTTGAAAAATCTAAATGCAGAATTTTTTTCTCTTTGTGGTCTATAAAATTGACACGTTCCATCTAAAACTCCATAAATTTCAAAATTATTATCGTAATAATTACTTCAAGTTTTAGTATAAATGTTTTAGAATATTAAAATAAATGTAAACGAAAGGTTAATTGGCATTTCCTTGTCCTTTTTAATAATTTTGACCCCGATTTTATGAACAACCATTAAAGGAGAAATAAAATGACAACGATCGTAGATGTATGGGGTCGCGAAGTACTTGACTCACGCGGAAATCCTACTGTTGAAGTTGAAGTAGTGTTAGAAAGTGGAGTTGTGGGGCGTGCTATTGTTCCAAGTGGAGCATCAACTGGTGAAAATGAAGCATGCGAATTACGTGATGGTGATAAATCACGCTATCTTGGAAAAGGTACTCAAAAGGCTGTTGATAATGTAAATGAAAAAATTGCCGATGAATTAATTGATTGGGATGTAACCGATCAGGTTGCAATTGATGATTTCTTGATTCAGCTGGATGGAACAAAGAACAAAAGTAATTTAGGTGCTAATGCAATTCTTGGCGTTTCTCTGGCATGTGCAAGAGCAGCCGCTGAAGTTTATGAATTACCTTTATACCGTTATGTTGGCGGAACAAATGCACGTACTCTTCCTGTTCCAATGATGAACATTCTTAACGGTGGAAAACATGCCGATAACAATGTTGACTTCCAGGAATTTATGGTAATGCCTGCTGGTGCCCCAACTTTTAAAGAAGCACTTCGTTATGGAGCAGAAGTTTTCCATTCACTAAAATCTGTTCTTAAGAAAAAAGGATACAATACAGCAGTTGGTGATGAAGGTGGATTTGCACCGGATTTAAAATCCAATGAAGAAGCTGTAACAGTAATTCTTGAAGCTATTGAAAAAGCTGGTTTCAAAGCTGGTAAAGATATTTTCCTGTCATTAGATCCTGCTGCGAGTGAAATGTGGGATAATGATAAGAAACAATATTTCTTCTTCAAATCAGATAAGTCTTATATGGCTCCTGAAAAGATGGTTGATTATTGGACAAACTGGGTTAACCAATATCCAATCATTTCTATCGAAGATGGTATGGCAGAATTTGATTGGGCTGGCTGGAAAATGTTGACAGATAAAGTCGGCAACAAAATTCAATTGGTTGGCGATGATTTGTTTGTAACCAACACAGAATATTTAGCAAAAGGAATTGAAACTGGAACTGCAAATGCAATTCTTATTAAAGTAAACCAGATTGGTACTTTAACAGAAACTTTGAATGCAATTGAAATGGCAAAGAATGCAGGTTATAAGTCAATCATGTCTCACCGTTCAGGCGAAACTGAAGATACAACAATTGCAGATTTAGCAGTTGCAACAAACTGCGGACAAATTAAAACAGGTTCTGCTAGCAGAACAGATCGTATTGCAAAATACAATCAGCTTCTAAGAATTGAGGAAGAACTTGATACAACATCATTATTCCCAGGCTTAGCAGCTATTAATTGTAAGGCATAAATTAACAAACAAACAGACCCCCGAAAGCTCGGGGGTTTTTTGTCTCTATTCATTTCATGAGGTCATTTATGGCTCAACACACCATTCAATCAATCAACGCATTAATCAAAAAAAACAAAATTGAGTTTGTAGATTTAAAAGCAATTGATCTTGCCGGTCGTTTACATCACATCACACTTCCTGTTCACGATAAAGTAATGGAAAAAATGGTGAAGGAAGGAGTTGGCTTTGATGGATCTAGTTATGGATTACGCAAAGTTGAAAATAGTGATATGATATTAATGCCCGATTTAAATACAGCTGTAATTGATTTATTTCGCGAAGCGCCAACACTAAGTTTTTATGCAAATATTATTTTAACCGATTCTGCTCGATCAAGATTTGAGCAGGATGGAAGATTTATTTCATCCAAGGTCGAAGAATTGTTGAAGAAGGAAACAGGTTGTAATAAAAGCTGGTGGGGACCGGAGTTTGAATTCTATATTTTTTCTGATGTAGAATACGATACCAGAACATCTTCCTCATATTATAAAATTGAACATGCTGAAGAGTTTTATAAGAAAGCATATCACGCTGCAAATCCATTTGATATTTATGATGATTTCAGGGATGAAGCATGTAAAATGTTAAGTCGTTTTGGTATTAATGTAAAATACCATCATCATGAAGTTGGGGAAAGAGGGCAGCAGGAGATAGAAACATATTTTTCTGATTTGTTATCAACTGCAGATAACATTATTACTGCAAAGTATGTTTTGTTCAATTTTGCCCGTCAGAAAAACTTGTTTATCACTTTTATGCCAAAGCCAATGTTTCAGCAAGCCGGAAATGGATTGCATCTTCACATGTTTCTTACAAGAAATGGTAAGAATGCATTTTATAAGAAAGGCGAATATGGAAATATGAATGAGCTTGGAAGATTTTTTATCGGCGGAATGTTGAAACATGCACCGGCACTTTCTGCATTTGCTAACCCA
>DAIEQP010000082.1 GCA_027347805.1 Ignavibacteria bacterium
ACGCAAAAGAATAGCTTTGCGAATTGTTGCCTGATTTTAAGGGAGTTGCGGTTTGTACTCCTGATGCCATAAAGCTCTCCTGTTAATCGAATAGTAAGAAATAATAACCGGTAAAAATTAAGAAATAGATTAAAACAAATTTTATGCCTTGCTTTCTTATTTCAATCCTTTAAATATCTTCGATTTTTTAAAAATTTCTCAATTGATAGTATCTCTGAAGTGAAGATAATTATTGCTTTATTATTAGAATGAATAGTAGTTATCAATATAATAACGTCATTTTGATATCATCTATTTAAAAATCATACTGATGTTGAGAATATTTCATACTCTTGAAGTGAATCTCCGGAAAGAAATTCAAATGTGAATCTCATGTATGCAAAACGAATAAAATTTACGAAGGAGTATTTTCTGAATTTAATTGATTTCTAAAGGACTGATGATTATGTTATAAACAAAGTATTTATTTACGAATCCGGATTTATTGCTGTGAATATTTTTCCCTCACTCATTTTAATACTTTCATTATTAAATAAGCCTCAACTATTCTCATCTATTTTCGATTCTGAATTTGGTTTTTCAAAAAGCCAAAACCATTCCGGCATAAATTCTTTTGCAAAGAGGGATTCAGAAATGGTTTATATTTACAATTCGCCGGAATCATCGAACGATAAGAGATACGATTACGTTTGGGAAATAATGCGAACCTCTCTCGAAAAAACAAAAACCAAATATGGTTCGTATGTAATGAAACCAGCAAAATTCATGACTGAGAAAAGGCAGGAATTTGAATTACAAAATAATTCACAAAATATTACTGTAATGTATCTGGATTTAACTCCCGAGCGAGAGAAAAAGCTAATTCCAATTAAAATACCGGTTGACAAAAATTTGGTCGGTTACAGAATTTTTTTGATAAGGAAACAAGATCAGTCAAAATTCAACAAAGTTAGAAATCTGAATGATCTGAAAAAATTCTCTTTTGGTCTTGGACTCAATTGGATTGATGTTGACATTTATAAGGCAAACAAGTTGAAAGTTGTTTCCGGATCGAATTACGAAGGGCTTTTCAAAATGCTTTTACTT
This sequence comes from Ignavibacteria bacterium, assembly GCA_027347805.1. GTDB lineage: Bacteria > Bacteroidota > Ignavibacteria > Ignavibacteriales > Melioribacteraceae > Stygiobacter. The sequence goes on from DAIEQP010000082.1 coordinate 1,087, forward strand.
AATCGATTTGATGTGTTTTCCAGGGGATCAAATGAAGTCGTTGAAGAGTACGAAAATCATATTGAGAATTTTCCCGAATTAAGAATCGAAAACAATTTAATTCTATATTACCCGCTGCCAATGTTCTTTTGGTTTTCACACAACAAAAAGGGGGAACACCTGGCTAAACGTGTTAAGGAAGGAATGATGGAGATGATTGAAGATGGATCCTATGATAAAATATTTAATAAGTATTACAGTGATAAAATCAACAAATTGAATTTTAGCAAACGTAGAATAATTAAAATTAATAATCCTTTTTTTACCAACAGCTCTTTGTACAACGATAAAAGACTTTGGTTCGATCCGACAAAAAATTGAATACTAAAAATTAATCCAGCATGATTTCAAAAGAACGTTCAATTGTATTTGTATTGCTTATCCCTCTCATTCTTATTGTTACACTGGCACTTGGAATCTTTGGTCTTTTCAATTACACAAAAGAAAGTGCGCGGTTAAATTCCGAGATGCAATTCCAGGCAAATTCCTCCACCGAACAATTGGCCAATGCTCTTGCACTGCCAATCTGGAATTTCGACGATGAATTGATTGAAAAAATTATTGAAAGCCGGATGCTTCAGAAAAACATATATGCTATTGAATTATGGATACCTGCAAAATCTTCTCCATACTTTTCAATAAAGCGGGACTCTCTCTGGAGAGTGATACATAATGATCAAAAAATAGTTGTTAATGAAAATCATGTATATGAAAAATCTATTTACTACTCGAATGAAAAAATCGGGACGGTAAAACTTTACATAACTGACAAATTCCTAAAGGAAACACAGAAAGAATATCTGTTAACAGTTCTGTTAAATATTGTTTATACCGACATCCCAATAGTTTTAATTCTTTCTGTGCTTATTTGGTTTATAATCATAAATCCATTGAAAGTTGTTGAAAAATATGCCGGGTCAATTGTTGAGGGCAAACCAATATCTTCATTAAATAGAATAGGAGTTACTTCCAAAGAAATTAATCATTTAGAGACCTCCCTTACTGCTATGGTGAATATTCTGCAGGAAAAAATATCTGCGTTAAAGACATCTGAAGAAATGTTCAGGAAAATTTTTGAAGCTTCTCCATCCGCTGTTACATTATCAAGCTGGGAAACAAAAAATTTTATTGATTGCAACCCTGCATTTGAGAAAACTTTTGGCTACTCTAAAGAAGAAATTCTTAACAAAACTCCGGATGAATTGAATATTTGGGAAGATACCAATCTTAGAGATCTGCTTGTAGAAGAATTTGAGAAAACCGGCTTTGTCTCGCAAAATGAAATAGGATTTGTCACCAAAAATGGAAATTTAGTCAAGGGGGAAGCACATTTTATTAAACTAAATATTTCCGGTAAGCCCTGTGCCCTTTCGATTATGAATGATATTACCGAACGCTTGAAGGCAGAAGATAAATTAAAGCGCTCGGAATCTAACTTAAACGCTCTAATTAACAGCACTAACGATTTAATTTGGTCCGTTGATCTAGATTTTAAGATCACAACATTCAATGAAAATTTGAACCAGCATTTTCAAAATAATTACGGAACCCGATGTTTCGTTGGTGGGCTTTCGAATAATTTTCTTCCTCAAGACAAGGCTGTATTATGGCCGGATTTTTACAAACGCGCATTAAATGAGGGCGCATACAAAATTGAATATTCACTAACTGATGAGAAAATTTTAGAACTATCATTTAATCCGGTCATTAATGAAGGAAAAGCAATCGGTGTTTCTGTGTTCGGCAAGGATATAACAGAAATAAAGCTAGCTGCTGAGGCGCTCCGGAGAAGCGAAGAGGAATATAGAAAACTAATTACAACCATACCCGACATTATAATAAAAACAGATCTTGACGGGAATATAATTTTTATAAATGAATCGAGCGCCCCGCTTTGGGGTTATGCATTTACTGATAGCATTCTTGGTAGAAATTTATTTGAGTTCCTGGATAAAAAAGATAGAGAGCGTGCAAAAACCAATTTTGAGGAGAGAAAAAATCTATCACTTTCAATGGGATTGCAGGAATATGATTTAATCGGATTAAACAATGAGAAAATAAATTGTGAAGTAAACGGAAATATTCTGAGAGATGCGGATGATAAACCATATGGAATTGTGTTTATAATTAGAAATATTACAGAAAGAAAAAAAGCAGAATTAACAGCAAAGGAAACAGAAATACGGTTTAAAACACTTTTTGAAAATGCCAACGACGCAATATTAATAATTGAAGACGGAATTTTTATTGAATGTAATTCGAAAGCCACCGAAATATTTGGATGCCCGAAAGATAAGTTGATTGGTAAGCCGCCGACATATTTTTCTCCCGAATTACAATTTGATAACCGGAACTCACAAGTCGTTGCAGCAGAAAAAATATCGGCTGCATGTGCAGGAGTGCCGCAGAGATTTGAGTGGAAACACCTGCATTATGATAAAACCCCCTTCGATGCGGAAGTTACACTCAACTGTATTGAGCTGGGAAAAAATATTTATCTGCAGGCAATTGTACGAGATATAACTGATCGAGTTAAGGTTCAAAAAGAGCTGCTTAATGAAAAAACATTTAATCAAAGTATAAACGAGCAGTCGCCAAACATAATTTATATCTATGATGTAATCCTAAACAAGAACATATACTGCAATAAAAATCTCAGCAAGTATCTGGGTTATTCCGAAATTGAATTAACTGATAATGATCCCGAATTTTTCACCAAAGTGATTCACCCGGAAGACATCAAACAATTTGATAATTATTACAAAAAAGTAACCAACTGGGAACACCAGTATGTGTTTGAGTTTGAATACCGGGTTAGAACAAATGATGGCACATGGCGCTGGTTTAAAGGAAAAGAAAAAGAGTTTCAGCGAGACAAAGACTTTAAGATTGCTTCCATACTTGGAACTGTTGAAGACATTACTGAAAGTAAATTAGCCGGACTTGAACTGGAAAGATATAAACTTCATCTAGAAGATTTGGTTAAGCAAAGAACCCATGATTTGGAATTGCTAAACCAGCAGCTTGAAATTGAAGTTATAAAAGAAAAGGAAGCCGAGGGAAAAGTTAAATTATCGCTTGAAAAAGAAAAAGAATTAAGCGAGCTAAAAACAAAATTCATTTCAATAACTTCTCATGAATTCCGGACTCCTCTTACCTCTGTTTATTCTTCGGCACAATTAATTGAACGGTACAGCAAAAAGTGGAGTGATGAAGAGCGCCAGAAACATATTGACCGGATTAAAAAATCTGTTAAATATTTAACCCG
>DAIEQP010000116.1 GCA_027347805.1 Ignavibacteria bacterium
GCAGTCGCTAGCTTGGGAATTGAATCGGGTGAATCAGCTACCAATCCAAAAACTTTTGATGATTTTGATGATTATAATGCATATAAAACAAATCCTAAACTTGATACTATTCTTGTTTCAGGGACCACAAAGAAAATAATATTTAATTCAATTTGTAAAGTGGATTATGTAACCGCTAGTAATCCTAGTGCTACATCAGGTACACAAACTTATCATAAACGATTAAGAATTTGGGTCTATTGTCCCGAGATACGCGATCCCAAAACTCTGATAACAGATACAGTTAAATTATCTACAGTTTTCAGTTACTGGTATTTTAGGTAAGGTAAAATATGGGTGCGCAGGTACTTTTAGATATTGTTGGATCGGTTATAATTGGCGGCATTTTGTTGCTTACACTTCAAAGGTTTAATACAGCAAATGTTGCAAATAATTACCAATACTCTGGTGAGATGGTTGTTCAGAAAAACCTGGTTGAGGTTGTTAAACAAATTGAATATGATTTTAGAAAAATCGGTTACAATTCAGATTATACCCATCCGATTGTAAGATCTACAGCAATTATAAAAGCAGATACTTCAACAATATGGTTTCTAACAGATCTTCCAACGAGTACAACTAATTATGGTGATGGAGTAATTGATACAATTAAATATTCGCTTGGCTCAACATCAGAACTTACTTCAACTCCAAATCCGTATGACAGGTATTTATACCGGCAGGTAAATAATTCAGCACGCAAAACTGCAAACCTGGGTGTTACGCAATTCAAATTAACATATTACGACGCAAATGATAATGTAATGACAAGTCTACCTTCTACAATGCCAGCACTGGGATATGGAATAATGACAATTAAAATTGATGTCGCAGTTGAAAATCCAGCAGCTTTCCATGATATATATGGTAACGCCGATTATTCATATCAAAACAGGGCATTGTGGCGACAAATTCGACTAGCACTTAGAAATTATGTAACAAGATAAGGTGATAAAATTATGAGTGGCAAAGCAACATTAATATTGGTTCTAGGATTTTCAATGATCTTTATGGTCTATAACAGAAACTTTACAATGATGGCCACTGATACAACTACAAATTTTTCAAAGTATTATTATAACATTAAATGTAAAAATGCATCAGCCGTTGGAATTAATATTTTAAATAACAGGTTGTTCTTTCGTGCTGGAGCTGTAGATACTGTGTTCACAATTACATATGATGGAGTTACTGTACTCGATTCACTTAAAACACTTGATTCCTACCAGAATATAAAAAAAATAGTTTCAACTGCTTCGATTTCTCTCCCTCATTCTTTGTTTGCACCGCAGGATGAATATCTGTTTACGGCAACAACAAAAGTAATTGTTAAACCAAGTTTGTTTTCTAAATATGGATATTTTTCTAATAATGAAGGATCAGGTATTTCATGGAGCGGAAGAGACTCTATTCTTGGCCCATTCCATACAAATGGTAACCTTCAGTTTAGTGGTAATTCTGTTTTTACAGATTTAGTAACTTATGGCGGAACGCTTAGTTTGAATGGTAACAACCCGCAATTTCTTGGTGGAAGACAGGGCAATATCAATATTCCTCTCCCTACTGGCGCTGTGGATACTGTTCAGAGTTATTCAGGAGGAGGTTATCAGTTTACAGGTCAAGCATTAATTTATCTTGAATTCAGAAGTGACAGCATCAGGTACAGGTATAATACAACAAGTGCGTGGACATACCGGCTTCTTTCAACGTGGACACCCAATGGGGTTATCTCATGTGTAAATGCTGAAGTTCATATCAAAGGAGTTGTAAAAGGTAAATACTCGGTTGTTGCATCTGGAACTTCGTCTGGTTTAACTGGTTCCGGAAATATTATTATTGATGATGACATTACTTATTATTCAAATCCAAGGACTAATTCTTCCAGTACCGATATGCTTGGGCTTATTGCAAAAAAGAATATTGTTATAGACGATAATACAAATGCAAGAACTACACCTGACGGCAGGGCGGGTATTAGAATTGAAGCAGCTATGTTCGCTCAGGATGGATCATTTACTGTTGAAAATTACAACTCCGGCACTTATAGAGGTTATATTTATATGTACGGCGGGATTGTTCAGGCAACAAGAGGCGCTGTTGGTACAGGAAGCGGAAGCACTGTTAATACTGGGTATGCAAAAAATTATAAATATGATGACAGATTAAGAGTATCATATCCTCCTCATTTCCCTGGATGCGGTTCTTTCGAAATTGTAAATTGGTTCGAATAAGTATAAAAGATTCTAATTTCGGGGGTTATCCTTTCATTCAAGATTTTTCATTTCTCAAATCATAATCTTTCATAGAAATCATTATTAAGAAATCTTCATTTTTGTTTATTATAAGTGTATATATCTTATTTATTATTATATTAGGACTGAAAGTATTATTATTAGTCAATATCAGAAATCAACAACTATAATGGAGGATATATGAAAAAACAAATACTAATTCTTTTGATTGTACTATCTGGAATCAATTTTAGTCAAACAGTTGAAGAAATCCAGATTGCAAGCCAGCTGAAAAATGTTTGCGGGTTATTTGTACTTAATAATAAATTATTTTTTGGAGGACAGCAGAATCCAAATCAAACAGTTCTTTGCACAAGCGATGGAACTGCTGCAGGAACTACAACAATATCTACAAGCACACTTGGTTTTATGTTTGATCAAGATTCAGAAGGGTATTCTTCGGTATACAATGGCAAAACATATTTTGGCGCTAACTCTGGTGGTAATGATGGCAAACAACTCTGGATTAGTGATGGTTCAAGTGCAGGAACTGCAGTTTTCAAAAAGTTAGGTCCTTCAAATTATTATGGAGCTTATACGCGTTACTTTGTTCAATATAATGGTAAACTATATTTTCTTTTAGATGATGGCACTCATGGGCTTGAGTTGTGGGTAACTGATGGAACATCGGCAGGAACCCAAATGGTAGCAGATATTAACCCAACTGGAAGCGGGTTTGATTATCTTAATGTCAGTGCTGGGACTATTGCAAATCCAAGTTTTACAATAATGAATAATAAACTATACTTTAAAGCCAATGATGGAGTTAATGGATTAGAACTATGGGTAACTGATGGTACTTCTGCAGGAACTAAAATGGTATCAGATATAAATACAAACAGTGCTACAGGTTCTTTCAATGGTAAAAGCAGTGGCCGGTTAGGCCTTTTTTCTGTATACAATAATAAACTATATTTTGCAGCGAACGATGGAGTTGGCAGCGGGTACTGGTTATGGGTAAGTGATGGTACCGCTGCGGGTACAAAAAAGTTTCTTTATAAAGATGATTCTCCATTTTTATTAGCAAATAATTTTACTGTCTTTAATGGTAAACTATATTTTTACGGAAGTGCAACTGTACAACTAACACCTAACAATTGGGTAACGCAGGCAGGTTTATGGGCAACAGATGGCACACTTGCAGGTACAAGTTTTATCAAAGATTTAGGCAGCATTAGTGGCGATACTGGACTTTCAGATGATACAAAAAAGGGGAGTATGAGAATTTTTAATAACAAGATGTACTTTGCAGGAACTGAAACAAAAGATACTCAAGCACACTTTTGGGTGAGTGATGGAACTTCGGCAGGAACTGTTGTAGTAAAAAAAATAAATACTAACGGAACTTCGTTTGAAGGCGCTACAATTACTAACCAGACATTTGTTTCAAATGTTTTTAATAACAAATTATATTTTGTGGCAGATGATGGAAAAGGTTTTGACTTATATTCTTCCGACGGAACAAGCACCGGTACTGTTAAAGTTACTTCTCCATCCCACACGGTTAGTCAATCGTTA
>DAIEQP010000123.1 GCA_027347805.1 Ignavibacteria bacterium
ACGTTGGTCTGTAAAACGCGGATAATAATTTTGGTTTAATCCGTCAAGTTTTTCTTTCGATATTAAAAAGCCATAACTGCACCAGATAAAGAAATGATCAAAATATGCGTTTAACTGAAGATCAAATCCTTCGGCAAAACCAGAAGCGTTGTTAAGTTTTTTTCCATAGGAAAATATACCGTCGCCATTTCTGCTAACCGGAATTAAGTCGGCATACTGTTTATAATAGAACTCAAGTTTGGAAGAAAATATTTCCCCAAAATCTTTATCGAATCCAACTATATAATGTATTGAGTTTTGAAAGTTTGTGTTGTCTTTTGAAGGAATGCTGCTTCTCAGCTGCTTGAATGTTGGGGGCTGGTAATATACACCCCAGGCGGCATGAATATTAAAACCGAAAGGTGTTTTATATAAAATATTTGCGCGCGGCGAAAATTTTAATTGCTTATCAATATCCAGGTAATCTGCACGGAAACCGAATTCAAAAATAATATTGTCGCTAAACTGATAAGTCTGCTGAACAAAACCTTCAAGAGCATAAGTAGATGTATTAATGATAGTAGAATCATTGTATTGCGGATCAGGCGGATAAATTTTTGTTGTAACGGCCGGATATTTTTCGGTGTTGCCGGTCATCTGATCAACCCCCTGACGAAGATTGCTGTAATCATAAAAAATATTTTTGTATGTGAACCCAGATTTTAAAGTGATGTATGGTGAAAGCTGGAAGAGATAGATTTCCTTCAGGGAAAAAGTTTTAATCAGTAAATTTTCGTTGATCGTTGCTGCATGAGAATAGATCGACCAATAATTAGAAAAATCTTTATAAGAATATCTTGTGCTATCGTTTTGTGCCGTGAAGGTATTTTCAATTTCCCGATAAATAGAAAAAATAGTTTTACTTGAAATAGAACTCTTAATAGTATTCTCTGAGATGATAGAGAAAAGAGTGTTTGAATAATCTGCGTTCGCAGGATGATTCCTATTTCTGTTTGCAGTAACCAAAGTGTTCTTGCCGGAAATTTTCTGATAAGAATTTGAGGCAGAGAAATCATTTAACGGGTCTTCGGTTGCCTTGTCTGCAGAATAAATAAAATTAGCCTTCAGCTTATTTGCAGAGTTAAATTCATAATCAATCTGTGCCTGCACATCATAATAACCCACATAAATTCCGGAGGCAACATTGGCAACGCGAAGCAAATAGTCTAAATAGCTTTTTCTAATACCAAAATTGAACGAACTCTTCTGCGTAATTGGTCCGCTATAAAGCAGCGATAGATCCATCATGCTTATATCAGCTTTGCCCTTGTAGGCATCTTTACTGCCAACGTCGTAATCTATTTTGAGAAGCGAGCTCATTGTGTTTCCATATTCGGCGCCAAAACCACCCGGAGAAAAGTCTATGGTTTTTACCATATCGATATTAAAAATTCCTACGCTTGCCATGGGCGCCTCTTTCAAATGGAACGGGTTGTAAACTTCTACTCCATTTATCAGAACAAGATTTTCATCATACGTTCCACCGCGGACATTTATTTTTGCGCTGGCCTCATTGTTTGTGCTTACACCGGGCATTAGTTGAACCGCCCTCAAAGCGTCTTTTGTCATTCCAGCAAAATTTTTTACCTGCTCATTCTGCAATTGAAGAGAATTCGTTTCGTAAGATTTCTTTTGTTTAGAATATACACTTACCTCATGAAGCAAATAATTTATTGGATTTAGCCCGATTGAAATAAATCTATCTGAATCAACCGAAACCTTCTCTGTTTTATATCCAACACATGATATTATGAGTGTAACATGTTTGTTAGGCGGCTCAATTTCAAAATCACCGGA
>DAIEQP010000124.1 GCA_027347805.1 Ignavibacteria bacterium
TGTTTGTCATCAAATCCGATTAAAGTATATAATCCGGCTTTATACGTTTTAAAAATTAGGTAAACTTCTGTATCGCGGGGGCCAAAAACCGCCGGCGGACGAATAATTGTAATAGGAATAATATTCATAAAAGACTTTGCGAGTAGTTCCTGTGCAAGTTTGCTATTTCCATATGTAGTTATAGGATGCTCTTTTGTTTCTTCATTACAAGGAATCCCATGTAGTGAAGGACCACATGCGGTTTGACTACTGGTTATCACAAACCTTTTGATTTTAGGACTAACTTCAGCAGTTACTTCCAGAAGTACTTTTGTAGACTCAAGATTACCTTTGTAATACTCTTCTTCTCTCTTGGCCTTTACTACTCCGGCTATATGGAAAATATAATCAACATCTTTTAATACTTTTTTAAGATTTTCCCTATCAAAAAGACCGCAGTCAATTATTTCAACATTCTTATCTTTAAGCCATTGCCTAGAACTTGTACTTCTTAAGATACATTTTACATGATGCCCTTCTGCCAAAAGTTTATCAACCAGGTGGCTACCTACAAATCCTGATGCCCCAGTAACTACAGAGATAATTTTAGCTTCCATAATGCTTATTTCGCTCAAATTTGTTTATATTAATAACCGAATTTTCGCAAACACGAAAAGACTTATCATAAATATATAACCATTTTAGATTATTAGTCTGGAGGTATTTTGGATTTATTCACAAAGTGTTATGAATTTACACGTGCGGATGATATTAAAGCAGCAGGTGTTTATCCTTATTTCCGTGCTATTCAAGAAAATGAGGGTCCTGTTGTACAGATTGAAGGACGCAAAATTGTGATGGCTGGATCGAATAATTATCTTGGCTTAACCGCACACCAAAAAGTTAAAGAAGCAGCTCTTGATGCCGTTAGAAAATATGGATCCGGATGTTCCGGTTCCCGATATTTAACAGGAACATTGGATCTGCATATCGAACTTGAAAGACGCTTAGCTTTATTCTTTGGAACTGAATCAGTGCTGCTGTATAGTACTGGTTATCAAACTGCTCAGGGAATCATTCCTACATTGGTACAGGGAAGAAATGAATACGTGATTTCAGATCGCGATAATCACGCTTGTATTGTAGCAGGTCAAATTATGGCAAAAGGACTTACTGCAACACTTGAGCGTTATAAGCATAATGATATGGATGATTTGGAAAGAGTATTAAGCAAACTTCCAATTGACGCTCCCAAATTAATAATTAGCGATGGTGTATTTAGTACCGGAGGCGAAATTGTTAATCTTCCCCGCTTGGTTGAATTAGCCAAAAAATTTAATGCTAGAACATTGATAGATGATGCTCATTCAGTCGGTGTTATTGGCAAAGGTGGAAGAGGAACCGCAAGTGAATTTAATCTTGAAAAAGAAGTCGACCTTACAATGGGAACCTTCAGCAAAACATTTGCATCTCTTGGCGGATTTGTAGCTGGTCCTGAACGAGTGATTAATTATTTGAAACATCATTCATCAGCTTTAATTTTCAGCGCTTCCCCAACTCCTGCAGCCGTTGCTGCTGCGCTTGCTGCATTGGATATTTTGGAACAGGAACCTGAACGTGTTACAAAATTAATCAGCAATGCAGACAAAATGAGAAAAGGATTGAAAGAAGCCGGCTTTAATGTTATTGATGGCAGAACTGCAATTGTTCCTGTTATTGTTGGAAATGATCCTTTAGCTTTTCAAATGTGGCGTAGACTTTACGATAGCGGTGTATTCGTAAATGTATTTATTTCCCCCGGTGTTCCTCAAGGAAGACAAATGATGAGAACAAGTTATATGTCGACGCATGAAGATCAGCATCTTGATTTTATACTTGATACTTTTAAAAAGGTCGGAAAAGAAGTCGGTCTTATCTAATTTTTTGTAAAGGTTGTTTTGTAGATCTATTTTGAAGATTTTTCAAAGCAACCTTTTTTTATGGAGAAAATAATGTCGGTAATTTCAATCAAATCTATTCATACCAAAAAAGAAATTAAATCCTTCATAAAGTTTGCCTGGAAAATTTATAAAGATGATCCGTACTGGGTTCCCCCGCTTATTTTTGATAAGATGAAAATTCTTGATAGAAACCACCACCCATTCTTTAAACATGCAAGTGCAGAATATTTTATTGCCGAAAGAAATGGTGAAATGGTTGGCAGAATTGCTGCAATAAAAAATGATCTTCACAATCAAGTTCATAATGATAAAGTAGGTTTCTTCGGGTTTTTCGAAAGCATAAATGATCAGGATGTTGCAAATGCTTTGTTCGATGCTGCAGCAAAATGGCTGAAAGAAAATGGCTGCGACACAATGAGAGGTCCTGCCAGTCCATCTTCGAATGATGAATGGGGAATGTTATTGGAAGGATTCGATGATGAACCGAGATTATTAATGACTTTTAATCCAAAGTACTATTTAACACTGTGCGACAATTATGGATTTAAAAAAGCGAAAGATTTGTTTGCTTATAAATTGGAAAATAAAAAAGTTGTTGGTTCCGAAAAATTAAAACGAGTTGCTGAAATAGCAAGGAATCGTGCAGGCTTGAAAATTTATTCAATGAGCATGAAGGAATTTAAAAGTGATCTTGAAAAAGTAAAATATGTTTACAATAAAGCATGGGCACCTAATTGGGGTTTTGTTCCAATGACTGAAGATGAAATTGATGTAATGGCAAAGGATTTAAAACCATTGGTAGAACCTTCTTTGGTATTATTTGGTGAAATTGATAATAAACTTGTTGGTTTCGCTCTTGTAATGTTAGACTATAATCAAATTTTTAAATCGTTTAATGGAAAACTTTTACCATTTAATTTCTTGAAAATTTTTACTCAAAAGAAAAAAATTACATGGACAAGAATATTAACACTTGGAATAATTCCTGAATATCAGAAACGAGGATTGGATGCTGTTTT
>DAIEQP010000161.1 GCA_027347805.1 Ignavibacteria bacterium
TTATTCTCTTTTTTATTTATAGATTTTCTCGTGCAATCTAAAGGTAAAAGTATCATCGGCGAAATATTAAGAAGTCATGAATTTAATTCCGGTAGTGACATGAATGAAACTTGGAAAAAGTACATAACAGATAATTATTATTAATAGATTTAAACACAGAACAAAAAGCAATTAATGAAATTAGCCCGCAGCAGGTGCAATTAACAATCTAAAGCCCGCTGTCCTTAAACTAAAACTGTTATTACTAAAAATCCGGTGGAAAAATGGAAGAGAAAGTTCTTGCGGACAAAGAGCAGTTCCCAACCGAAAAGATCATTTATTCTCATATAGGCAAAAGCAGATCGATATGGGAATCCGTTTTCGGTTACATTCACGAAAATCATCCCGACATTTCTGCAGAGTGGCGTTATTACAATGACGGAAAAAGCTGGCTGATGAAAGTGACACTTAAAACAAAAACCATTTTCTGGCTTTCTGTTATTCCGGGAGGATTCAGAATTACATTTTACTTCGGCGATAAAGCCGAGCAGGCAATTATGCAGAGTAAAATTTCGGATGAATTAAAAACAAGTTTTATAGAGGGGAAAAAATATGGCAAAATCCGCGGACTTACTCTAATAATGAAGACAAAGCGGAATGTTGAGTATGTAAAAGAACTGATATCAATAAAACTTAAAACCAAATAAGAACATTGAAAGAAGAAAAAGCGAATCCCCTCTTCTTTTCAAGCCAATTTGAATTTAGAAAATGGCTGAAAGAGAATCATGATAAGGAAAAAGAAATTATTGTCGGATTCCATAAAGTAGGTACGGGCAAACCAAGTTTAACATGGTCTGAATCTGTTGACCAGGCACTATGCTACGGATGGATTGACGGCATAAGAAGATCGATTGATGAAGAAAGCTACTGCATAAGATTTACACCAAGAAATCCCAAAAGCAGGTGGAGCGCTGTTAATGTTAAAAAAGTTGAAGCGCTGATTAAGAAAAAATTGATGACTCCTCAGGGACTTGCATTATTCAATCTAAGAAAAGATAAGAATCCCGGCTCATACAGTTTTGAAAGAGACAACGCTAAACTCTCAAATGAACTCGAGAAATTATTCAAAACTAATAAAGCCGCATTGAATTTCTTTACTGCACAGGCAAAGTCGTACCAAAAGACAATTATTCACTGGATAATGAGTGCCAAACAAGAATCAACAAGAATAACAAGACTGAATAAAGTAATTACAGAAAGTGAACAGCAGAAAAGATTGTATGATAATTCTAAAAGAAAAAAGAGTTAGTAAAATATTTGCCTTGAAGTTATGAAACAGAAAATAAATCCCGGGAATAAAATAGTAAAGAATGCAATTAAATTGTTTTTACTCTTTCTAAGTTTATCATCACTCTCCTGTTCGGATGCGATTGAAGAGAGCAGCCCGAAATTCAACCTTAATTTTATTTACACTACCTGGTTCCATTCATATGAAGAGCAGGCGCTGGATGGAGAGATATATCGTCCCTACTGGTTCAAAGATTTTACACCAAGCCGCTACAGGCGGACATTCAAATTTACAACCGATGGTAAATGCAAAGTGCTTATGCTGGCTCCGACAGATGCGCACTATGAATTAAGCTGCAACTGGCAGTATGATGAATTAGAATCAGCAATATACATAAGTAGTGAATCGGGAAAAGGAATTTACAGACTGAAAATTATTGAACTAACCGGTGAGCTGTTGAAACTACAAACAGAATCATTATAATAGATAAACATGAAAATTAATTTAGCGGAATATGTATGAATCCAATAAATCTCTCTCATCGAAAACTAATTTCAACAATCATTTTACTGCTGCCAATATTTGCTTTCGGGCAAAACACAAAGCAGGATAGTTTATGGAAACCATTTAATTCATTTATCGGAGAATGGACGGGAAAAGGGGGCGGCGAACCGGGTCGGGGAGATTATGAACGGAGCTATAAATTTATTTACAATAAAAAATTATTGAGGTAAGAAACAAATCCGCTTATCCCTCTTCAAAGGATAACCCGAAAGGAGAAATCCATGAAGATCTCGGCTACATCAGCTACGATAAAATCCGGAAATATTTTGTCCTTAGACAATTTCATGTGGAGGGATTTGTAAACCAGTATAAATTGGAATCAATTTCTGCTGATGGCAAAACAATTATGTTTGTTTCGGAATCAATCGAGAATATAAAACCCGGATGGCGTGCAAAGGAGACATATCAATTGTTAAGCGACAAGGAAATATCAGAGACATTTGAGCTGGCATAACCAGAAAAAGAATTTGAAATCTATTCAAAAGTAGTGTTGAAGAAAAAAGATTAACTGCATTGGAAGATATAATTTCATATTGTGGATTAATTTGCACCGGCTGCCCGATATACATTGCGGCAAGAGAAACGGATAAACTCAAAAAAGAAAAGTTAATCGCAGAAATTATTGATACCTGCAGGAACATTTACGGTATAGAATACAAACCGGAACAGATCAACGACTGCGACGGATGCAAATCGCAAAGCGGAAGAATATTTTTTACATGCAGTAAATGTAAAATTAGAACATGTGCGTCGGGGAAACATATTGAAAACTGCGCAATGTGCAGCCAATACCCGTGCGAAGAGTTATCAAAAATATTTGCAACTGAACCGGCGGCAAAAGAGAGACTGGATAATATAAGAAGCAACTAATCTATTAAATATAGGAGTCGTTGAAATGCAATTACCTTTTACAGTTGAACAATTCCTTGGTGTGTTTAAATCCTACAACGAAACCGTGTTCCCGCTGCAAATCATTTTTTATTTCATAGCATTTTTCTGTGTGTATCTGCTTTATAAGCCGGTAAAATTCAGCAGCAAGTTTATCTCTTGGGTGCTGACATTTTTCTGGTTATGGATCGGGATTGTTTACCATATTATATTTTTTTCACCAATCAATAAACCCGCTTACATTTTCGGAATCTTTTTTATTGCACAGGGAATTCTTTTCTTCCACAATGGAATAATCAAAGACAAACTTGCGTTTGAAAATCAAAGCAGCGTCTTTAATTACGTCGGTATTGTTTTTATTATATATGCATTAATTATTTATCCTGTAATCGGGCATGTTTCGGGTCATCAATATCCAAGTTCACCGACATTCGGTCTCCCCTGCCCCACAACAATTTTTACTTTCGGAATACTGCTGTTTATCAGGGAAAAGATTCCGGCAGCGATTTTGATAATTCCACTTATCTGGTCTGTTATCGGGTTCAGTGCTGCATTAAAACTATCAATTACAGAAGATTTGGGATTACTTGTTGCAGGCGTAACAGGTTTTGTTTTGTTGTTAATTCGCAGCAAAAAGAAAATTACAAAAAGCTTATATTGAAGCGGAGATATTCTTCCAATAAATGAAGAAAGGCAGCAGTTATGGTAGCAAACACAGTAAAACTTCACCGTGTTATTCGTTCAACTCCTGAAAAAATTTACCGTGCATTTTTAGATGCGGATGCAATGTGCAAATGGCTTCCGCCTCACGGTTTTACAGGAAGAGTGCACGAATTAGATGCAAGAGTCGGGGGTAAATATAAAATGTCTTTTACGAACTTCAGTACTGGCAACAGTCATTCATTCGGAGGCAAATACATTGAATTGATTCCGAATGAAAAAATTGTAAACACAGATGAGTTTGATAATCCGAATCTGCCGGGAACAATGACGACGACAGTTACATTGAAAAAAGTACTGGTAGGCACAGAAATAAATGTTACGCAGGAAGGAATTCCGGATATAATTCCCGTTGATGCTTGTTATCTCGGCTGGCAGGAATCATTAATGCTGCTTGCCCAGCTTGTAGAACCCGAAATTCCTGATTGACAAAAATTTATTGAAAATAAAAGCGCCGTGTAAGCCGCTTTGAAAGCGGCTTACAGCAAACCGGGATTAAAGACATGTCAAAAAGAAATTATTTCCTGTTTTTATTTCTCTTCATTTTATATTCCCAGCAGTTTTGCCAAAACCTCAAATCATTTTATTCATTCAAAGAAACTTCGCCCGATTCACTTGAACTATTAAATATAAAATCCGATACACTTTTCAACAGCAGGCAGTCAATTAATATGCTTGCCATTAATAAAACAGGATTAAATAAATTTTTAATTGAGCTTGGCTATTCCAGAACCGAATTAAAAAAAACAAGCGAGTTTGGAAAAAGCGGAAATGCACTTGCAGCAGTGAATGCTGGATTCTTTAACCGCGATAAAGGCGGGAGCGTTACATATCTTGAAGTGCATGATTCAGTTATAAACAAGTCTATTTCCGCTAAAGAAAAATGGGGGAAATCAAACAGCTTAATGAACGGCGCTTTTATAATTACAAAAAGGAATGCAGTTAAAATTGAGAGAGCCCGGCGGGAAAGTTATTATGAAAAATCGAAACGCGAAAAAGCAGTACTTATAACGGGCCCTGTACTTCTTCTGAATTATGAAAAAGTAAAACTGCCCGATGTGGATTTTGTAAAGAAACGACATCCGAGAACTATAGCCGCACTAACAAAAGATAAAATAGTTTTTATAGTAATAGATGGAAGAAGTAAAAATGCTGATGGTATGAGCCTCATTGAAGTTCAGAATTTTCTTGCCGGGTTGGGAATTAAAGATGCAGTTAATTTTGACGGGGGCGGATCAACTACAATGTGGCTGAGGAACAAAGGAATCATCAACTCCCCCAGCGATGCTTCAGGGGAAAGGATAGTTGCAAATGCAGTCCTGATTCAGAAAAGGTAGTGTAATTAATATTATTATGTCTCAAAATGACAAAAATAATTTTCTAAAAAATTAATAACTTGAACACATAATCAAACAGAAAGCCGTTATGGGACCAGAAAAAATAAAATTCAAAGACATAGATGAATATATTTCTTTTCATCCGTCTAAAGTAAAAAAGCTTTTGAAAGAG
>DAIEQP010000175.1 GCA_027347805.1 Ignavibacteria bacterium
CTTAAGAAAAAAAGAGAGAAGATCACCTTCTCCAAAACTAAAAATCCCGAAAAAACAAAAAGCAAAAAATCTTTAATTAAGACCGGACCCCCAAAAAAATCCAAACATTTAGATCAGAGCAAATACATTTTCAAAAACATCTGGAATATTTTCGAAATATCACAGATACCAACAATATGCCGATCTATAAGCGGAAAAATTCTTAAAATTAATTCCGCAGCTGAAAAATTGTTCGGATACAAAAAGAATGAATTACCAAACACAAAGACATGGCTTCAAAAACTTTATAAAAATCCTTCTTACCGAAAACAAATTAAAAATACGATTTATGAATCATTTTCTACTGAAGAAAATCCGCAGCACATAGAAGTTTCTGTTACTACTAAATCCGGTGATAAAAAATATTTATTGGCATTCTACAATAATCTAAAAGATAAAGAATTACCCACTGGACTGCAGATTGTTCAATTCCTGGATATAACGACTAGAAAAAAAGCAGAAGATGAAAGCTTACAACAAAAGTATCTTATTGAACAATTGCTTAAAAATGTTCCAGACAAAATTTACTTTAAAGATTTGAACAGTCGATTTCTCGCAATAAGTGATTCATTTTTTAATACTCTTAGCGCTGATTCCCAAAAAGATATTTTAGGAAAAACTGATTTTGATATTTATGATGATAAGCACGCCAATGATGCATTTAATGATGAGCAAAAAATCATAAAAACAGGAATTCCAATTATTGGCAAAGAAGAGAAAGAGATTTGGATTGACGGTTCTGAACATTGGGTTTCAACTACAAAAATGCCTTATAGAGATTCAAAAGGTATTATTGTTGGGACTTTCGGAATTTCACGTGATATAACCGAAATGCTTCGAGCACGTAATCTCTATAAAGAAAGCGAAATACGATATCGTCAGTTAATAGATTCTTCTCCATTTGCAATTTTAGTTCATCAGAATGGGAAGGTTTTGTTTGCCAACAATGCATGCGCAAGGTTGGTTCACGCGCATTCTTTGGCAGAAGTTATTGGTAAAAACATCTATGATTTTATGCCAAAAGAATTTATTGCGTTTTCAAGAAAGCGGGTGGAAGCTATATCAAAAGGGGCAACCGAAGTTCCCTCTTTTGAATTAAAATATAATTGTCTAGACGGGGCAACAATTGATGTTGAAGTTTCAGCACTGCCAATTGTATTTGATAATCTCAACTCGATACTTGTTATTGCAAATGATATAACAGAAAAGAAACTGGCACAGAAACGACTAGTAGAAACTGAAAAGCGTTTTCAATTTATGTTTGATAATCATTCAGCATTAATGCTGCTAATCGATCCCGAAACAGGTGAATTAATAAATGCAAATAAAGCAGCAATCAGTTTTTACGGATATACAAGAGAAGAACTTCTCAGCAAAAAAATCTTTGATGTAAATGTTCTGCCTGAATCCGAAATTAGAAAGAACCTCCGGGAATCCGTTGAACTCGGGAAAAACAATCTCACATTAAATCATCGATTGGCAAATGGGGAAATCCGGACATTAGAAATTCATGTTTGTCCAATCACTTACGATAACAATATTTTTCTTTTTTCAATTCTTCACGATATAACCCAAAGAAAGGAAACCGAAGAGCGTCTCATTCAAAACGATAAACTTCTTAAAGAAGCACAAAAAATCGCAAATGTCGGGCATTATATTCTTCACATGAATACTGGTGTTTGGGAATGTTCCGAACAGTTGGACTTCATATTCGGCAATGATAATAATCTTGAACGCACAATTGATTTTTGGACAAAAGTAGTGCATCCAGATGACTATGAAATGATGGCTGACTATTTCTTTAATCATGTAATAAAAGGAAAAAATACGTTTGACAAAGAATACAGGATTATAAGATATAACGACAAAGAAACCAGATGGGTTCACGGATTAGGAAATTTAAGATTTGATGAAAATGGAAATGTAACTGCCATGTTCGGAACTATTCAGGATATCACAGATTGGAAGAATGCCGAGCTGAATTTGCTAAGGACACAGTTTTCTGTTGATAAAGCAAAGGATATGATTTATTGGATTGAGCCAAATGGGAAAATTGCATATGTAAACGAAGCAGCATGTAAATTCAGCGGTTATACAAAAGATGAACTACAATCGATGTATCTTTTTGATCTCGATAAAGATTTTCCAAGAGACCAATGGGAAAGTCATTGGAACAAAAGTAGAGCGAGCGGTTCAACTATTATTGAATCTTTTCATTACAGTAAAGACGGCACAAAAACACCTGTAGAAGTATCTATTGATTTTATGGAATTCGGCGGCAAGGAATATCATTGTTCTTACGCCCGCGATATTACCGAAAGGAAAAAAATTCTTGAAGAACTTGCTGAAAGTGAGGAAAGATATAAAGCAATATTAGGTTATTCACCTTACTCGCTTATAGTTCAACAGAACAATAAAATAATTTTTGTAAACAATGCCTGTATCGAATTATTTGCATGCGATAATTCCGCAGATCTTCTTGATAAAAACATTATCGACCTAGTTCATGAAGACTACAGAATTGTTTTAAAAAATAAAATAGATGAATCAGCTGCATCACTCAAGCCTTCTTCTTCACTTGAAGTTAAAATTGTCTGTTTGGACAATAAAATAAGTGAGGCTGAAATTCTCACTGTACCATTTATTTTACACGGAATTAATTCCACTCTTTTTATAATCAGGTTCATTGGAGATATAAAATCGAAGAATGAACAGTTAAGAAAACTTTCAAGGGCTGTTAACCAAAGCTCAGCTGGAATATTAATTGCAAATAAGCTGGGAATAATTGAATATGTAAATCCAAAGTTTTCTGAAATAACCGGTTATTCTTCCGAAGAAGCTGTAGGACAAACAACCAGGTTACTTAAATCCGGTACGCACACAAAAGAATTCTACAAAGATCTTTGGGTTACTGTTCTTAGCGGAAATGAATGGCGCGGGGAAATTTACAACAGAAAAAAATCTGGCGAATTATACTGGGAATTTGATTCAATATCCGCAATCAAGGATGATATTGGCGAGATTACTCATTTCCTCGCTGTTAAGGAAGATGTGACTGAGCGTAAGAAAATTGAAACCGACATTCTTGAAGCAAAAGAAGAAGCAGAAGAAGCAAACAAAGTGAAATCTTCTTTGCTCGCAAATATGTCTCATGAATTCAGAACTCCTCTAAATGGTATACTCGGCTTTACTCAGCTTCTTAAAGATTTTGTCGTAGAAGATGAAGTTCTTTTAATGGTGGAAAAAATTGAAAAGTCCGGAAAACGGTTGATGAATACGCTTAATGCTGTATTATCACTCACCGAACTTGAGACAGAAGATTTTGTCGTTCAGGAAAATGATATTGATCTTACCTTATTCTGTAATACAATTAAATCGAATTTTGAACGATTTGCATATGATAAGGATCTCGAACTATCTCTTGAAGTTAAAACTCCTCATCTTCAATTAATATCGGACGAAAGTTTATTAACTAAGATAGTATCCAGCATTTGTGATAACGCTATTAAGTATACAAACAAAGGAAAAGTACTTATTCAAATTGATGATGTGCTTAAAAAAGATAATTCAGATTACGCTGTTATAAATGTTATAGATACCGGAATAGGAATTAGATCAGAAAACCACGAATTAATATTTAAT
The DNA here is from genome assembly GCA_027347805.1 of Ignavibacteria bacterium. GTDB lineage: Bacteria > Bacteroidota > Ignavibacteria > Ignavibacteriales > Melioribacteraceae > Stygiobacter. The sequence continues at coordinate 3,682 of DAIEQP010000175.1, forward strand.
GAGTTTCGACAGTTAAGTGAAGGTATAAGAAGAGATTTTGAAGGTCTTGGACTCGGTCTAACACTTGCAAATAGAATGGCAAGATTAATCGAAGCCGAGATTTCCGTTGATAGTGAATTTGGTAAAGGATCTAAATTTTCTGTTATCATTCCACTAAGAACAAAATCTTACTCTTCACCAAAACCTGCATCAGAATCAGATTCGATAACAATTGTAAATGCCGACAGAAAAGAGAGTGAAATAAGGATTCTTCTTGTCGAAGATAACCCTCTCAATATTGAAGTAGTGCAAAGATTTTTATCTAAGACGGGACATGTTAAAGCTGTACGCGACGGAAAAGGTGCTTTGAAAATTGCTTCAGAAGAACACTTCGATCTTTTGCTCATCGATATTAATCTTGGTTCCGGAATAGATGGCACAGAAGTATTGCGACAACTAAGATTACAAGAACAGTATAAAAACACCCCTGCAGTTGCTCTTACAGGATATGCATCAGACACAAATAAAAGAGAATTTTTAGCAAAAGGATTCACCGGATATTTAGCCAAACCATTTGAGAAGAAAGTTCTTATAAATCTCCTAAAAGAATTAGTCTAATTTTTAAAAAGTCACAAATAGAATAAAATTTTTGCGGCTTTCCCCTTTTTTAATATTTCTTGCAGAACAAAAGTTAAGCAGATAAGTTTCTTTCATAAATAATTTTTAATTCACTTTTTATAAAAGGTTTTTATGAGCTTAAGTCTTATAGCAAAAACGATCAAACCTTCACCTACTCTGTACTTAAATGAAAAAGCGGCTATACTCAGAGAGAAGGGAGATCCGGTGATTCATCTTGGCGGCGGAGAACCAAAAAGCAGGGCGCCGATGGATGCAATTCTTTCAGCAGTAAATATGTTAAACAGCGGCGAGGTACGTTATGCACCTGCCGATGGAATACCCGATTTAAAAAAATCAATTATACGTTATACTGAAGAATATTATCACAGAAAAGTTAACCCGGAAAATATAATTGCAAGCAGCGGTGCAAAACAGGCAATCATGGTTGCATTGCAGGCAATCTTAAACCCGCAGGAAGAAGTTCTATTCCCCGCACCATATTGGGTTAGTTATCCCGATATGGCCAAAATGATTGGCGCAATTCCAGTTGCTGCGTTACCAGAGGATGGAACATTTTATCCTCGTTTAAAAGATCTTGAAATGCGTGTTGGTTCCTATACAAAAGCAATTATTATCAACAGCCCAAACAATCCCTCGGGGGCAATGTATTCGGAAGAATTTATTTCTGATGTTGTTGATTTTTGCGAACGCAAAAATATTTACCTCATCATGGATGATATTTACCACCGTCTTGTATTTGATGGAAGAAAACCAATTAGTGCTTTTGATTATACAAAAAAATCTGTTGAGGAATCCAAAATTATCTTAATCAATGGAGTTTCTAAGCAATACGCAATGACAGGTTTTCGTATCGGTTGGGCCGTGGGCAACAAAAAAGTAATTGAAGCCATGGCAAATATTCAGGGACATCAAACTTCGGGACCATCTGTTCTTTTACAGAAAGCAGCAGTCGGTGCATTAAATGGAATTCAATCCAGTGTTGAAAGTTTGCGTGTAACTTTGGAAAACAACCGCAATGTACTTGTAGATCAGCTTCGTTCATTTAGCGGTGTTAGAGTTTATGTGCCGGATGGAACATTTTATTTGCTTGCGGATTTTTCAGCTTATGAAAAAGATTCGCAAAAACTTTCCCAATTTCTTATTGAAAAAGTTCTTGTGTTAACAGTTCCAGGAAAAGAATTTGGAATTGATGGACATTTGAGAATTAGTTATTGCGGCACAATAAAAGACATTACAGAAGGTATCGAAAGAATGAAATGGGCTCTCGATCCAAATTCTCCTAATGAACTTTACATTGGCGAACGAAAACTTGTGAGGGATTGGTTATGAGTAAATATTTAGAATTCAATACCCCGACAAGCAAGCAGGCTTTAGAACTTGCTTCAGACTTCAGATTAAAGAATCAGAACATAAATCATCTTGACAGGGTTTACTGGAATCTTCCTCATGAAGCTTTGTATGAAGAAATTATTTTCCGTAACGAAGGTAAACTATCAAAGCATGGCGCATTAGTAGTAAATACCGGAAAGCATTCTGCCCGCGCAGCACAGGATAAATATATTGTGCTTGAAGAATCAACCAAGAAAGATATATGGTGGGGCACCTATAACCGTCCGTATGCGCATGAAAAATGGTCACAGTTAATGGGAAGGTTTCAGGCCTGGGCACAGGGAGAAGAATTATTTGTTCAGGATTGTTATGCCGGCGCAGATCCGGAATATAAACTTCCAGTACGAATCATAACTGAAAAAGCATGGCACAGCATGTTTGCAAGGAACATGTTTATAACTACTCCTAATAAAGATGAACTTAAAAACTTTGTTCCGGAGTTTACAGTTATTTCTGTTCCCGGTTTTAAAGTTGATCCGATTGTTGATGGAACAAGAAGTGATACCGGTATTATTCTTAACTTCGATCAGCGTACTGCAATTATTGCAAACACACTTTATGCCGGTGAAATTAAAAAATCTGTTTTCACTGTTTTAAATTTTCTCTTAACGTACCGGGATGTTCTTCCTATGCACTGCTCTGCAAATGTTGGCGACGATGGTGATGTTGCATTATTTTTTGGATTGAGCGGAACTGGAAAGACAACTTTGTCTGCAGATCCAAAAAGAAAATTAATTGGTGATGATGAACATGGATGGAGTTCTGAAGGTGTTTTCAATTTTGAAGCAGGATGTTATGCAAAAGTAATTCGATTATCTGCAGAACATGAACCGCAGATTTATGAAACCACTAAACGCTTCGGGACGATTTTAGAAAATGTTGTCTTTGATCCTGTTACAAGATCAATTGATTTGGATGATGATTCATTAACAGAAAACACTCGCGCTTCATATCCAATTAATTTTATCCCCAATGTTATTAAGGAAGGATATGTGCGTTCTCATCCTAGAAATGTAATTTTTCTTACTTGCGATGCAACAGGCACAATGCCTCCAATTGCAAGATTAACAGCGGAACAAGCACAATATCATTTCATTAGCGGTTATACTTCTAAAATTGCAGGGACAGAAATTGGTTTGGGTATCGAACCGCAGATTACTTTTTCCGCATGTTTCGGCGGTCCTTTCATGGTGCGTCATCCATTTGAATATTCGGAAATGTTGAAACAAAGAATATTAAAGAATAATGCAAATGTCTGGCTTGTAAATACCGGCTGGGTTGGCGGAAGATTTGGTGTAGGCAAAAGAATTTCTATTCGTCATACACGTAATCTTTTAAATGCAGCACTCGAAGGAAAACTTGATAAGGTTGAATACAGAAAAGATAAATTGTTCGGCTATGAAGTGCCTTTGAGTTGCCCAGACGTTCCCGAAGATGTTTTATATCCTGAAAGCTCGTGGGGCAATAAAGAAGAATACTGGAAAAAGTATGATGCTCTTGCAGCTCGCTTCAATGAAAATTTCAAATTGTTTGAAAAGGGTTCTTCGAATGAAGTTATTAATGCTGGACCCAAGCGCCATTCACAAATCAAATAATTAGCGCCAGGGACGTTCAATGAATGTCCCTGTTTCTATTTTCTATAATTTAAACTGCAATTTAAAAACAAATCCATCCTGGTTTTCAAAACTGTAAACACCATCAATCTGCTCGGAACTATGCTTAATAAGCGTTATCCCCAGTGTTCTTGCATCGTCAGTGCTATAACTAGATGAAAGCCCTTTACCATTATCGTTGTAAAGTAATACTATTGTTCCATCTGTTTCTTTTTTAAGATTAATATTTATTTGCGGATTATCAACTTTTTCAAATGCATGCTTGAGGGAATTCGTTATAAGTTCATTTATAATTAATCCACAAGGCAAAGATATTTTTGCAGTTACCTGTAATTCATCACAGTCATGACTGAAATTTATTTTTCTAGAAGAAAGATTGCTAATAATATGCTTACACAGTTCAGTTAAATAATCTCCAAGATTTACTTTCTCAAGATTCATCGAATGATAAAGCCGATCGTGAATTACTGAAATTGCAGTTATCCTGGATTGAATATCTGCAAGCAATGAATCAACATTTAATTTTTCTTTTTCAAATAATGATTGAAGACGGAGTGTTGTTATCAGTAAATTAAAATGATTTTTTACCTGATGATGAACCTCCCTTAGCTGCGTTTCCTTTCGTTCCACATCATATTTAACAAGGTTGTAATCAAGAATAGATTTAAGATCATTCTGAATAATTTCCCTCAACGATAAGAGCAAATCTTTATATAAATCAGTGTATTCCTGTTCCTTTGTATCAAGCATACAAAATGTTCCAAAGACTTCGCCGTCCGGCCAGACAATCGGAATACCAAGGTAAGAAATCATATTAAAGGGTAGGCTGGGATTATCGTTTTTCCAGTATTCCGATTTATATGCATTTTTAAGAACCAATTCTTTTCTCGATCCGATTACATTTTCACAATACCACCCCATGCCAAGATCCAGTTTCAAATTTTTCTGAAAAATATTCCCATCAGTATTGCTTGCTAACAGAACTTCCAATTGCTTTTCATGAACCCGGGTAATTAAACCCGCCGGAACGCCAATAATTCTTGCTGCGAGATCAACAATCTTCTGCCATTTCTCCTGTAGTTCGTTTTCAATCTGCGGTTTGTCATTTGATGTGATAGGAACAAGAATATTCTTAGAGGATAATTCGGTTTTAACTTCAGCCAGCTTCACTGTTCACCTTTTTTATTGCCTGTAATTTAGCTTATTAGTATTAAATAAGTGTAAAATTGATTTGTAAAACAGACCAATAAATGGCGAAATTAATTCATTCAAAGTTTATATTTCCGAACAAAATTAAAGATAAGTTAAAATTAGCAAGCGGAGAATTGATTGAAACTTTCGGAACGAGTGAGTAAGATTATTCAGTCACCAACAATGAAAGTTGCCCAGCAGGCAATTGAAATGAAAGCGCGTGGTGAAGATATTATCGATTTAACAGTTGGAGAACCTGATTTTCCAACACCGCAGAACATTAAAGAAGCTGCAATAAAAGCGATCAACAATAATTTTACAAAGTACACTGTAAACACCGGGGCTATTCAGCTTAGAGAAGCAATCGTAAAAAAATTATTCAAAGATCATGGACTCAGCTACTCCGCAAATCAAATAATTGTTTCTACAGGCGCAAAGCAAAGCGTTTTCAATGCAATTCAATCAATTGTTTTTGATGGAGACGAAGTAATTACATCTTCCCCATTTTATGTCTCTTATCCTGAAATGGTTAAAATAGCAGGAGGAGTAAACATTATTCTTCCAACAACAGAAGAAACTGGATTCAAATTAACTCCGCAAAAACTTAAAGATGCGATTACACCAAAAACGAAATTATTCATACTTTGTAATCCAAGTAATCCAACAGGAACAGCATACACACAGAAAGAACTTGAAGAGTTTTCAGAAATTTTTGAAGGTGGAAACTTCTATTTACTAACAGATGAGATTTATGAAAAACTGGTTTATGATAATTTCAAGTTTTTCTCGGTTGCCCAACTTAGCGAGAAAATAAAATCTAAAACAGTTATAGTTAATGGACATTCAAAATCTTATTCGATGACAGGCTGGCGTTTAGGTTATGCTGCCGCCCCCGAGGAATTGGTTAGTGCAATGAATAAATATCAGAGTCATAGCACTTCGGCAACAAGTTCAATTAGCCAGGCGGCGGGTATTGAAGCGCTGCTTGGCCAGCAAATAACTGTAGAAGAATCACGAATAGAGTTTGAGAAACGAAGAAATTTTTTCCATGCAGGACTGACTTCAATAGAAGGAATTTCATGTTATAAACCGCAGGGCGCATTTTATCTTTTTCCAAATGTGAGCAAACTGTTTGGCAAAACGGCTGGAGAAACCAAAATTAATAATTCAATTGATCTGGCAATGTTTTTACTAGCTGATGCAAAAGTAGCTACTGTGCCCGGCAGCGCGTTCGGCTCAGAAGGTTATTTACGAATGTCCTATTCTACATCATTACAGAATCTTGAAGAAGGAATAAAAAGAATTAAAGTTTCTATCACAAAATTAAAATAGAACAGTATGAAACGGATATTATTTCACTTGATAATTGTTTTTGCATGCAATTTATTTGCTCAGCAAAAAGTTATAAAAGTATGGCCGGATAAAATTCCTGGCGCAATCGAAAATTCATCCATTAAAGAAGATACTGTTCGACTTGAAAATGGACAGATAAGAATCAAATCTGTAATTGATCCAACCTTAACTATTTATTTTCCTGAAAAGGAAAAAGTAAATGGAGCCGCTGTAATTATTTGCCCAGGGGGCGGATATGCAAGACTATCAATAGATCACGAAGGGCTATTAATTGCTAAATGGTTTAATGAGTTAGGAATAACCGGAGTAGTTTTGAAATACAGATTGCCTAGTGATTTAATAATGAAGAATAAAAACATTGGTCCACTTCAGGATGTTCAGGAAGCAATTAGGATTGTAAGAAGAAATGCTGCCAACTGGAATCTTGATATCACAAAAATTGGAATAATGGGATTTTCAGCCGGCGGTCATCTTGCATCAACTTCTTCTACTCACTTTGCCGAAAAAGTTTATGATTGTGATGAGACAAGTGCGCGCCCCGATTTCGCTATCCTAATCTATCCTGTAATTTCCATGAATAAAGAAATAACCCACAGCGGATCGCGGACAAATTTACTTGGTGAAAATCCGGATACAAAACTTATCGATCATTTCTCAAATGAACTTCAGGTAACAAAAGATACGCCGCCAACCTTTCTTGTGCACGCCGCTGATGATAAAACTGTTCCTGTGTTAAACAGTATAAATTATTTTTTAGCACTTAAGAAAAATGAAGTGCCGTCAGAACTTCACATATTTCAAAATGGCGGGCATGGATTCGGTCTGGGTAAAACCGATAATACGGAATCACAATGGCCTAAAATGTGTGAGAAGTGGTTAATTCAACAAGGTGTAATTAAAAAATAGAACTTAGTTTTAACTAATGAGATATGATTCCAATGCTTTGTATACTTTTTCAATCTGCATTTTTTCGCCGGTCCACAATTCGTATGATTTTGCACCCTGCTCTATAAACATTTTCAACCCTGTAACAACTGTAGCCCCCTGAGATTCAGCAAGTTTAAGCATTTTTGTTTTTACAGGATTATAAACTACATCGAAAACTATTTGTCCCTTCATGAAAGATTCTTTTATCGTTGTTGCTGAATCATCAACATCAGGATACATTCCCATTGTAGTTGTATTAACAATTAGTTTTGAATCGCGAAAAGTTTCAATCAAATCGGGCGGAACGAGAGGCAAAGATTTAATTTCATGAAATACCATTTTGGCAGAAAAATATTCTTTTAGAGATTCTGCAGTCTGCTCTGTACGATTAACAATAGTTATTTCAGCAACTTTAAAATTTCTGATCAAAGCATAAATAACTCCCCGCGCAGCGCCGCCTGCACCAATCACTGTTACCTTTGCACCGGAAAGTTCATCTTTGTACGGAGTAAGAGATTCAACAATTCCATGAACATCAGTATTATATCCTCTAAGAGTTCCCTCATCATTTACAATTGTATTAACCGCACCAATTATACTTGCTTCTTCAGAAACATCTTTTAAAAGAGGCAGCACTTTCTCTTTTAATGGAACGGTAACATTAAACCCTTTTATCCCTAAAGCTATCATTCCTTTTAACGCATCTTTAAGCGCAGCCGGCGGAACATCAAATGGAAGATAAATATAATTTAACCCGGCTAACTCAAAACTAATGTTATGCATTAACGGCGAATAAGAATGCTTTATCGGATGCCCCAGCACTCCAATAATTTTTGTGTTTTGATTAAATTTATTCTGAGTCTGTATCATTTATTATTTTCTATTTTCTTCAATTAATTTAATAAACAATTTTGATGTTTTCACTTCAGGATATTCATGAGTAAATTTATTCCGGGTGCTTGGATCAATTTGAAAAGCTTTTTTCAAACTGTCAATAGCTTCCGAAGTATGACTCAGTAAAAAATGAATCTTTGCCTTCCAATAATAATTATTAGCATTGTCAGGATTCAACTCTATACATTTATCAAACGCATCAATACCTTCCAGCCACTGCCCAACCTCAACATATGTTTCTGCCAATTTAGTCCAAGCTTCCAGATTATTTCCATTCAATTCAATTGTTCGCTTATAACTTTGTATAGATTCCTTTAGATATCCTATTGAATATTCAAGATCTGCTTTGGCATACCAGGCATCTTCCGGGTTTGTAGTTAAAGTTACAGCATTATTAAAATCTTTCAGTGCAAGCTGGTATTTACCTATCATATCAAAACAATAACCTCTTGCTAAAAATGCTTCGTAATATCCGGAATCCAATTTGATTGCTTCGTTGTAGAATTTTATCGCCTCAGTATAAGATCCTTTTTCCTCATATATCTGCCCGATATTATACAAAATAGTTTCATCCGTCGGGTCCAGATCCATCGCTTTATTGTAAGCATTTAATGCATCATCAGTACGACCCACCTGTGAATATGAATAACCAAGATTAAACCAGGCGCTAGAAAAATCATCATGAAGGGCAATTGATAATTCAAAACTATTTATAGCACCGGTGTATTTATGCAGTCTTAGCTGAACAATGCCTTTATTGTACCAACCTGTAAAACTATTTGGATCCAGGTCAAGATATTTATCATATATTGATAAAGCCTGCTCAAGCTGGTCGGAATTTTCATAACAATATCCAATTTCGTATAATGCTTCAAGATAATTCGGATCTGTTTCGAGCGCTTTAGTAAAATATTCAATTGCTTCATTAAATTTTTCTTTCTTTTCGTAAAGCACACCGAGATTAAAAAATATTTCTTCATTTGCGGGCTCAATTTCAAGCGCTTTGTTCAACGATTGAAGCGCTTCTTCATATAGGCCCAAATTATCTTCGGCAATTGATTTATTTAAATATGTATCGACATCATTCGGATTCAAAACCAAAGCTTTCTCAAAGCATTGATATGCTTCATCGAAAGAAAAAGAATTGTTAAGCAAAATACCTTTGAATTGTAAAATCTCAGAATTGTATGGAACAATCTTCAATACTTCTTCAATTAAAAAAAGTCCCTCATCAACATAATCGTAATCAACACACATTTCGATTGTTTCCTCAAAAACTTCCAGTGAGGTGATGACTTGACCATTTTCTATATAATCTTTGCAAATCTTTATTTTTTCATTCAGTTCCTTCTCGTCATAATTCGAATCATTGTTATTATTCATAAATTCTTGGGAAAAACTCATTAAAACTCCTCATTATTTAGGAGAAAATGTATGGTTAACAAAAGTGAAAATCAAGTTGGTTTTGATATCAGAAATTCTTAAGGAATTAATTAGTATGTGTTAATAATTCTTTGGAAGAAATTTTTCTAACACCATGCGTAATCTTCAAATTATGAAATGTAAGTTCTCGATGAAATTTATTTTGATAAACTTTACTCATTTGTTCAATGAAATTGTCCGTAAGTTTCTCTTCAACAATATTAAATACACTTTTAATCGGCGAACAGCTTATCATCTTTGAACAAAGAACCCCGGGCAGCTTTACAGCTTCGGTAACAATGAAATTAGTATTGTCATTTGCAATTTCAAAATCGTTCGACAGCCCCCAATGAGATTCCGTAACAAGCACTCCAAAATCTTCAAATTGATTTTTCTTTAAAAACTTTATTGCAGCTTCAGAGCGCTTTCGTTCATTAACATTATAAAGAACCCTGTTAAATATTTTTCTTGGAAGCATATGATAATGTCTTAAAAGAAATTCTGCTTCAACATCTCTAAGATTTTTGATTCCCCAGATGTAAAGTCTTAATCCCTTTACTCCAATCTCACATTCTTCAACTCTTTCATTACAAAGCGCCTGTGGAGCGTTTATTGATTCGTTAGTATCGCAGATAACAAGATTAAAATTCCGGTCGCCCAAATTAATCTGGCTGTGTGTTTTATGTCTTAAATCAGTATGAAGAAATTTTCCTTCCTTGCCATATTGTGTGGTAATATGATGAGCTATGTTAGAAAACTTGCCAATTATATTGAGTTCGTTTTTCCTGATAGAATCGAACAAAATGTTATCGTCTTCCGACAGAGAAAAAACTTTTTTAATATTATTAACAAATGAGATTTGCATTCCAGCAAGAGATCCCAACCCAAAACAATCAGGCACATTCGATGCAATGACGCAATCAAAACCATAATTAATCAATTCCTGGTCGTACAAACTTTTTGTGAGACCGCGGATCAATCTAAATTCTTCACCATCATAGTTATTAATTTTTTCCAGGGTAGTGCTGAAAAACCGATCCGAATCCGCCGAAGCAATGCAAACTAATTTATCTTTTCTTTTTCTTAAAATATTCACCCAATACCTATTTGCACATAACGAAAGTAAAACTCCCTCGTTGTAATGCGTATGATCGCCAAGTAAAATTAAGCTTGCGGGAGAAATCATAATTGAACAATAATCGGAGGAGCCGAATACATCTTCAAATTTTTTGATTGCTGAATATACTAATTCCGTATTTCCATTTAATCCGTTCATGGTTTTCCTGGCTTATCGTAGGAGCAAAGTATTCTTTTGTCTTATTAAAGATAAGAAAATAGCGCTAATTATGAAAATTCCAGGTGAAGTTTTTCAGTTATTGAGAAAATTATTTTTATTGGACTGTAATTTAATATGATAAACGATTGGCTGGATTAGGCGTTTCGCCTTCTTTTCGTTGAACAATAAAAATTCTTCCCTGTGCAGAATTCGTGATAGGGCATGAACTGTTGAAGAAATAATTGAGACAAGATTTGTTTCCGATGCAATCAATTCAATCGGCAGCAAAAACACGGTATCAAATATCGAAGCGTCAACAATTGACTTTAATTCCTTGAAAGATAAATTTTCAAGCCTGGATTCTTCAGCGAACCGATTTAATTTCTGCCTCATCTTTAATTCAAATTTCATCCTCTCAAGAAGCAGCTGAAGGGCATCATTTATTGTTATTTTTATTTCAAGCATGGAATACTTTTTTTATTACAAACATAAAAATTGGGAATAAAGTTCTTAGAAATCCGGGTGACTCAAAGAGTCACCCGAAAAAGGACCTAAGCTGAAGCTAAAACTGAAGTAACCTTTTGTGCAGCATCCTGTAAACTTGCAGCAACGGCAAAATTTAATCCTGAGTTTTCCAGCATTTCTTTTGCTTCAATTGCATTTGTACCTTCGAGCCTGACAACAACAGGAATTGTAACAGCAACTTCTTTTACTGCATCGATTACACCCTGTGCAACTCTGTCACATCTTACAATTCCGCCAAAAATATTTATAAGAATTGCTTTGACGTTTGGATCTGATAAAATAATTTTAAATCCGTTTGCTACTGTTTCTTTATTAGCACCACCACCGACATCCAAAAAATTTGCGGGTTCGCCACCAGCAAGTTTAATTATATCCATTGTTGCCATTGCAAGCCCTGCACCGTTAACCATACATCCAACATTTCCATCCAGTTTGATGTAATTCAAATTGTATTTTGAAGCTTCTATTTCAAGAGGAGCTTCTTCATTTAGATCTCTGTAGGCAACAATTTCTGGGTGACGATAAAGTGCATTATCGTCAAAATTCATTTTAGCATCAAGCGCTACAATTCTATCGTCATTTGTGATGATTAATGGATTTATTTCTAGCATTGATGAATCTGTTTCCTCGTATGCTTTATATAGTTTCATAATAAAACTTGTAAAACTTTTAAATGCATTACCGGATAATCCAAGTTCGAATGCAATTTTTCTTGCCTGATACGATTGAATACCAACGCCAGGTTCAATCCATTCTTTAATAATTTTTTCGGGCGTTTCTTCGGCTACTTTTTCAATTTCAACACCACCTTCTGTTGAAGCCATAATCACATTTTTGGAAACAGCGCGGTCAAGAAGAATTCCTAGATAAAGCTCTTTTTTATAATCCAAACCCTCTGTAATAAAAAGTGTTTGCACTATTTTTCCTTCAGGACCGGTTTGATTAGTAACAAGCAGATTTCCAAGCATCTGAGCTGCATAAGCTCTGGCTTTTTCAATATCCGTAGTAAATTTTACGCCGCCCTCTAAAATTAATTCTTCCCTATTATGCGGGTTGTATAATTTTCCTTTACCTCTTCCGCCTGCATGTATCTGGGATTTAACAACATATTGGTTTATTCCCTTCTCTTTAAGCTGTGAAATTGCTGAATCAAAATCATTCAGATGCCGGATGGCGACACCATCCTGAACTGGAACGCCAAATTTCTTAAGGACTTCCTTTGCTTGGTATTCGTGTATTTTCATTTCGATTGTACCCTATTTATTCTAAGTCAATTGATTAATGAACTTTTATTGGTGATGTGAAAATACAAGGTAAATATTGTTTGGGCAAGAGTTACTTTAATTGAACCAAATCATAGTTATCAATTGTTAATTAATTACAAATTTCTTTGAGGCTAAAATGAACAAGAAACAAAAACTCATATTGAATATTGTTGGATCAATTGTTCTTTCTTCAGTAATTATTTGGATCGCATACGGCAGAGAAATTTTCACTAAAACACAGGTATTGATAGAGAAAAAGGATGATTTATTCCCTGATATGGTTCAGAAACAATGGATTGACAAATTTGTCTGGGGGCTGGATTTAAGCGGCGCTATCAGCGGTATTGCTATTCTCACAGGATTCATTTTCTTCTTTCTGTTTCGCACCAAGAAACAGCAATAGGCAGGTAAAAATAAACGGATTTAATAAACCAAACACTGGATACAATATGAATAAATATATTTCAACTGGTCTGACATTACTTGTTTTGGTAATATCAATAAACGCACAGGGATTTAAAGTAAAAGCAAAGGGATCCCAGACTTTTAATTTTGAAGACAAAGGAGGAAGAAATCAGATTTCTTTTTACAGCAAAACTCCCCTTGAAGATATTACTGGAACCGTTAACGCAATTTCGGGATGGGCAACTTTTGATGTAACAGATTTTGTAAAAACTCTCAAAGGAAAAATTATTGTAAAAGTTGCATCTATGAATACAGGGATTGAACTTAGAAACAATCACATGAAAAGTGTAAACTGGCTTGATGAAAAAAAATTTCCGGAAATATCATATGAGTTTAACTCTGCTGAATCCGTCAAACAAATTGCCGACAATAAATTATCATTCAAAGTAAGAGGAAAGTTCACTTTACATGGAGTTTCAAAAGATGTTGAAGCCGATGGAGAAGCAACTTATCTAGATGAGAACGAACAAACTCAGAAAAGGGCACCGGGAGATTTGCTTGGTATTCGCTCAAATTTTAAAATAAAACTTTCCGATTTTGATATCGACAACTCAATAATTGGCAGCAAAGTTTCTGAGGTAATTGAAGTAAGTGTTAATATAGTAGGATCAAACAAGTAATTAAATCACAACAGTGCTGTTATATTTAACAGCACTGTTATTATATAATTTCATTTTTCTTTTTTCTTCTCTTCGAAAATACTATCCGGAACACCTTTATTAATTTTATAGTTTGAGTATGTCATTAAAACTGTTCCTTTAATTCTTGTTGGTCGGCCCATATTCTTTTTATTATCATTTTCCTTAGCATTATTCACATCGGGAATTTTAACCTCTCCCATATTGAAAGAAAACTTTAACGTAGCGGGAAGAGGAATCGACTTCGCATCGTAACTAAATTCAGTTGTAACAGTGCCTCCATGTTTAGTAGTTGTCTCAACCTTTTTAATTATCGATTCAGCCTGATCGATCCACATTGTTGATAAGATCACCTCTGAAGTATCTGCATTTGGAATTATTTTCACTACATCCATTTTTGTTTTATCCACAACTTCGGATCTAACATAGACCGATGTATAATCTCCCTTTAATAATTGAGCCGGCGAAAAATTCATACTCTGTTTTGGAATCATCGAAAAACCCTTTGGAACAATTTTAAATTTATCCGGCTGCTTAAAATAAACAGTGGCAGACGACTCGGGCACTTTAACAAATTCCATATCAAGTTTGGCTACAACATCAACCTGATAATCTTTTACTTTTTCAAAACGATCTTTGACGTTTTTAAGAATTTTCCCAGCATCTTTATTTTGAGAATAAACAGATGCGGTCAGTATCAACACAAATAACAATAGAATCTTTTTCATAGTAATTCCTTTTAGCTTAGAATATCTTTCTTTATAAATGCCCAGGCAGTTAGTAAATACAAGCCCACAATATGCGCAATGAGTATTAGAGCAGATTTTGCAACTTCGTTAAAATCAACAGGATCATTAAAAAACTCATTCCATTGTGTTAGATGTGATGTAAAAAAGTATGGTCTGATGTTTTGTAAAAAATCCACCGGTATTGCAGAAAGAATTAAAAAGACAATTATAATTGCCATAGTAGCAACAATAGGGCCTATTGCATTGCTAACCATGGATGAAAAGAATATTGAGATTGCCATTACAGTCAGCATACTTAAAATTGTAAAACTGTAGGCCCAGACCATCCGCCATAATATATCGTTGGACGCATAAATAATTATCTTATTCTTCATTGCAATTAACTCGCCGGATCCAAATAAAAGCAGACTGACACCTAAACTCATTAATCCAATAAAAAGAATAAACAAAAAAGTATAAATTAACCCGGCAAGGTATTTTGCGGTTACCAATCCTAATCTGCTAACTGGCCTGGTTAAAAGCATTCTGTATGTTCCGGCGGTTGCTTCACCGGCAAATATATCTCCGCCAACTAAAACAATGAGAAAAGGAATGTGAACAAACATCAGATTCAGAAAGAGATATGCTATAACATAACCATTAAAAAAATTTCCGTTCAGAATAAAAGAATCATTAAGACTTCGTGTAGTTCCCTGAATATAAGAATCTCTCGTTAGATAAAATGCCAGCTGAATAATTATTGTTAATGCAAGGACAGCCAGGAATCCGATATAAGTTCTCCACTTCCTGAAGATTTTTTGCAGTTCAATTGAAATTAAGGTTATCATTTTTCCCCTCCTTCTGTAATCTTAAGGAAGAAATCTTCAAGAGATCTAACCGGAACAACCGCGCTCACCATTACTCCCTTTTCATTTAAGAACCTATTAAGATCCGCAACTTCATTTTTCATCATATTGAATTGAACTTCGCTTCTGCTATGATTTTGATAAAACTCTTTCCACTTACTTTCATTAATAAATTTAATTGTCTCATCAACATTATCAACTTCAACGCTCACACTCATCTTGTCCGTGTTTAATAATTCGTCAACAGTGCCTTCAACCTGTGTTGTTCCTTTGTTAATTATAATCATTCGTGTGGCAATAATTTCTACTTCTCTTAAAATGTGTGAGGAAAGAAAAATGGTTTTATTTTTTGTCTTGCTTAAGTATAAAATCAAATCTCTGATCTCTTTCATTCCCTGAGGATCCAATCCGGTTGTCGGTTCATCAAGAATGATAAGTTCGGGATCATGAAGAAGAGCCTGAGCCAATCCTAATCGTTGTTTCATTCCATGCGAAAATGTTTTCACTTTACTGGAAGCCCGTTTAGCTAAACCAACAAGCTCAAGCATTTCCATTATTTTTGTCTTTGAAACATCTGCCCCCGAAAGCCTTCCAAGAATTTCTAAATTTTTATACGCTGAGAGATAAAGATAGAAATCCGGCTTCTCCACTATTGCGCCTACTTTTCTTAATATTTCGGAACGATGTTTTTCAAGCGGCAAGCCAAGAATTTTAATTTCACCTTCATTCGGCTTAATCAATGAAAGAAGCATTCTTATAGTTGTGCTTTTACCGGCACCATTGGGTCCTAAAAATCCAAATACATCTCCACGATAAACATTAAGATCCAGATTATTTACAGCAGTAAGGTTCCGAAATTTTTTGGTAAGACCATGAACTTCGATGATATGTTCAGAGCTCAAACATCCTCCTTATTTATATTTAAATAAGACGGGTGAACAGAAGTTATTGTTACAACAACTGTTCACTTTTATTATTCTTCGATCAGTTTCTTTTTACCAAAACCATATTCGATAGGAATATATTTCAAGACAATGAATGATGGAATGGTTGTAAATATCACCCAGAGGAAAAATAGTTTATAACCGATAGCTTCCTGAATTATGCCGCTTATCATTCCGGGAAGCATCATACCAAGAGCCATGAAGCCGGCAGAAATTGCATAGTGGGAAGTTTTATATTCTCCGTCAGAAATAAAAATCATGTACATCACGTAAAAAGTAAACCCAAAGCCAAAGCCAAACTGTTCTATAACTGTGCAAGCGGCAATCAGCCAAAAATTTTGCGGCTGTAAAAGTGAAAGGCCCAAATAAATTAACGAAGGGATATTGATTGAAATAAACATTGGCCACATCCAGAATTTTAACCCCTTCTTTGAAATAAGAATGCCGCCGATAATTCCGCTTAAAATAAATGCAATGGTTCCTAAAGTTGTTATCCATCCTACTGATGTTAAAGATAGACCAAGTCCGCCAAGTTCACGGTTATCAAGCAAGAACGGTCCGGAAAGTTTGGATAATTGTGCTTCACCAAATCTGTACGAAATCAAAAACAATATTATTATTATGATTTTTTTCTTTTCAAAGTACCGCGCAAAGCTTCTGAAAAATTCTTTTCCTGCAGTTGAGGTTCTATTACTTCCCGCTTTAACATCTGTCTCCGGTTCAGGTAAAATGAATTTATGATAAATGAAAAACAATATGAACATTCCTGCTAAAATGAGAAAAGTAATCGACCAAGCCATCGGCACTTTATCGGTTCTGGCAGAAAATAAAGCTGTGGTTTTTGTTGTTACGTTAGAATCAAGTTGGAAAATTGCAAATGCAGGTTTATTCCAGTTTCCAGAATTGAAATAGAGTTTATTCCCTTCAATTACTTTGATGCCTTTTTCGCCATCCTGAAATTCTACATTAACAACATATTCATCGCCATCGCTGGGTTTCTTCGAAAGAAAAAATTTTGCTATGCCAACATTCCCGACAAGGTCCTGAGAGCGGGTTGTATCAACAAAAGAATCTGCTTGCTCACGTGAGAACCCATTCATCAGATTAAAATTTTTAGCGAAATTTTTATAAAAGTTAACCTGTTCCTTTGTTTTGGGCTTTGTACTTATTTCAAGGTAAGATGGTTTTGCAACAAGATGTAGTTTGCCTGGCAATTCTTTTGCTCTTTGGGAATCAACTTTTATTGTTTCTTCAAAAAACTTTTTGGGATTTGCCACAACATGAAATTCTGCCGGAGAAACAGTTAATACATTTTCTATCTGTCCGGCAAGAATTATAACCAATCCCTGCCCTGCTATTAAAGCAACACGAAAAAAAGTTGTGCGGAATCCAATAAAAAATGACTGCCTGCTTTCTTTTAATGCTAGCAGATAAAACCCATCAACAGGTATTTCATGAGTAGCCGATATAAATGCGAGCAGCCAAAATATTATCAGAGTAAACTGAAAAAAATCCGGCATTGGAATAGCGAATCCAACGCATGCCAGAGCGGCACCAATCAACAACTGAGACAATAAAATCCACTTGCGTTTCTTCCCAAACACATCAACGATAGGGCTCCACAATGGTTTTAAAATCCAAGGCAGATATAACCAGCTTGTATAAAGTGCAATATCTGAATTGGAAATCCCCAGGCGTTTATACATTAAAGCAGAAACAAAAATTACAATTGCATATGGAAATCCTTCAGCAAAATATAATGTTGGTATCCAGTTCCATGGATTGTTGTTTTCTTTTTTGATCAAACTTCGTTTTATAATATTCATTTTGATAAGCTATAATTTCTGTGAACAAATTTTTATGCTAATAATTCTAATCCAGCTTTTGGCGGGCATTTTCCATTACACTTGCATAGATTGCTATGTATAATTCATTTCCGATTTTCAAAATTTTCATCAAAAATATGCAAATTAGATTGAACATAAAAGAAAGATACCGATATCACTCAACTATTTATCAATGTTGAATTGATCTTAAATACTAAGTAGATTCCAATTGAAAATTGTCCATAATTTTATTTAACGAAGGGAGACAACGATGGGTTCGTCAAGAAAATATTTGAATGCATTTCTTTTTTTAAGCCTACTGATTTTTGCATCCGGATGCAAAAAAGATGACAGCAATCCTGTAGAAGATAATGCACCGGCAACATTTGTTGGAACATGGAAACTGACTTCATTAAGTGCAACTGTAAGCGGGCAGCCATTAACTTTAACGCCTGATCAAGCAGGCACGCAGATGACAATTGTAAGCAAACAGGATTATACTTTTACAATGACAACAATTGATGCATCAGGAACAAAAGTTAATACCGGCACATGGAGTGTAACAGGCACCAATCTAAATCTGAAATATTCAGATAATACCAGCGCCACTTATGCTTTTACTGTAACGGGAACAACTCTTTCGATTAAAGATTATCCTTATACCCATCCTCTTTTTGGTGCACTGCTTATAAAACTGGATTTTACCAAACAATAATTTTTAACAGAACCAATCAATTAATAAACCCGTCATTAGACGGGTTTTCTTATCAATATTTAGGAATGGAATAATTTATCCTGATTCATTTTTTTATTATTCTTTATATTTTGTAATACAAACCGACACAACTAGGAATTTTTATGCCTCTTAAAAAAGCAAAGCCGAATAATGAATTGCTTCCCCAAGAATTGAAATGGACATGCGACCCGGATGTATTTGAATTTGAAACAACAACAGGTTTAAAACCTATTGAAGGAATTGTAGGACAGGAAAGGGCGCTTAAGGCATTAAAAGTAGGAGTTAATCTTAAAAGCCAGGGTTATAATATTTTCATCACTGGTCTTTCCGGTACCGGTAAATTCACAACTATTAAATTAATGCTAGAATCAATATCATCAGAGAATATTCAGCTAAACGATTATGCTTATGTTACAAACTTTCAGGATGAAGACAGGCCAATGCTTTTAGTCTTTCCGGCTGGGCAGGCAAATAAATTCAAGAAAGATCTTGGCAAAGCAATAAAATTTTTGCAGGAAAAAATTCCTCAGATCTTGACAACTGAACCTTTTGTCTCGAAAAAGAAACAGCTCATTTCCGATTATGGCAAAAAGCAGCAGTCAATAATGAGTTCATTTGAAGGCAAATTAAGAAAAGATAATTTTACACTTGGCCAGGTTAAATCCGGCGAAATGATACGGCCTGAAATTCTTGCAATAATTAACAATGAACCGGTTTCAATTCAACAGCTGAGTGAACTTTTACAATCGCAAAAAATTACAAAGGAAGAATCCGAACAATTAATTACAAAGTACGCATCATATCAGGAAGAACTGCAGCAGGTTTTTAGACAGAGCTTAAAGTTAACACAGGATTTCCAGGAAAAAATTTCAAAAATGGAAAGTGAATTTGTTAACCAGCTTGTTTCAATAACACTCGAGGAGTTGAAGAAAAAATTCAAAATCGCATCTGTTAAAGAATATTTGGAACGTGTTTATGAAAGTATTCTTCTTAACCTGGATGTATTTAAAGGCCAGCGACCTGCAAGAGAAGAAGCTGATGGCGGAATAATAATAGATTATCTTAAAGAATATGAAGTAAACATTATACTTGATAATTCAAATGTGAAAAAGAGTCCTGTCATTGTTGAAACTTCGCCAACATACAACAATTTGTTTGGTACAATTGAAAAATACAGTGATGGCCGGGGTGGCTGGTATGCTGATTTTACAAGAATAAAATCCGGCTCGCTTCTTCATGCAAACGGCGGCTATATAATTATAAATGCAACAGATGCGTTTTTAGAACCTGGTGTTTGGAAAACTTTAAAACGTGTTCTTCTTTACGGAAAACTGGAAATACAGGATCTGGCGAATATTTATCAGTTTTCACCAAGCGTTATGAAGCCGGAACCAATTGACATAAACACAAAAGTAATTTTGATCGGCAGCAATTATATCTACTCAATTCTCTCTGCTTACGAAGATGATTTTAATAAGATATTCAAAGTAAAAGCAGACTTTGATTACGAGATGAAACGTACCGATAATGCTCTTATTGAATATTCAATGGTGATTAAAAAATTAATTGCGAACGAAAAACTGCTTGAGTTTGACAAATCCGCAATAGCAAAAATTGCCGAATTCGGCGCGCGTTATGCCGGTGAAAAAAATAAATTAACTACGCGTTTCGCATATATCGCCGATCTTGCACGTGAATCTTCATTCTGGGCAAAAAGCAACAAAAACAAATTTGTAAATGATTCTCATGTAATCGAAGCATACAAAGCAGCGCATGAACGACACGGCATGTACGAATCTAAAGTATCTGAAATGATTTCTGATGGAACTTTATTAATCGATACTGAAGGATCGCGCATCGGCACAATAAATGGATTAGCCGTTTATGAAAGCGGTCATTTTGCATTTGGTAAACCTACCAGAATAACTGCAACAGTTTCACTTGGAAATGGAAATATCATCAATGTTGAAAGAGAAGCCGGAATGAGCGGGAATACTCACAATAAAGGAGTATTAATTATTTCAGGATATATAAGAGAAAATTTTGGCCAGCACGTTCCACTTTCTCTTTCTGCAAGCTTGGTTTTTGAGCAGGGATATGGAATGATTGACGGCGACAGTGCATCGATCACTGAAATCGCAGCTCTCCTTTCAGCAATTTCAAGAATTCCAATTAAGCAAAACCTTGCAATTACAGGAAGCGTTAATCAAAAAGGAGAAATCCAGCCAATCGGCGGCGTGAATGAAAAAATTGAAGGATTTTTCGATACTTGCAGCAGGAAAAAACTTACAGGCATTCATGGTGTTATAATTCCAAAACAAAACGTAAAAGATCTAATGCTCAAAGATGAAATAGTACGTGCTGTGCAAAATAAAAAGTTTCATGTTTATTCTGTTGGCAAAGTTGAAGAAGCAATTGAATTATTAACCGGCATAAAAGCAGGCGTCAAATTAAAAAACGGCAAGTGGGAATCTGATACTGTCTTTGGTGCAGTCGAAAAAGAATTAAATATAATGAGGAAAAAACTTTTGCCTCCTTCTGCAAAGAAGAATTCGAGTCATGAATCGGTAATAAAAAGTAAAACATCAAAAGGAAAAAAGAAGTGAGAAAAATTTTAGCAAAAACAAAAATATTGATTACAGTTGGACCTGCGTCTGACACAAAAGAAAAACTTGAGCCGCTTGTAGACGCGGGATGTAATGCGCTCAGATTAAACTTTTCACATGGCAGTTTCGAATATTTTGAAAAAGTCTTTGCCGAAATAAATAATCTGTGTGTATCAAGATCTCTTCCGATACCGATATTAATTGATCTCCAGGGACCTAAAATTAGAATTGGCGAACTTGAAAGCCCCGAGGTTGATTTGATTCAAGGCGAGCAAATTGAATTAACAACTGAAAAAATTTTAGGCAACGCCAAAAGAGTATCAACCTCTTATTCTCTACTTCCTATTGATGCAGAAATCGGAAATAAAATATTAATTGATGATGGTCTTATTCAGCTAAAAGTGATTTCAAAAAAAGAAAATTCAGTTATATGCGAAATTATTGAAGGCGGAAAGCTAAAACCAAAAAAAGGAATGAACCTTCCCGGGATGAAGTTAAGCACTTCTTCCGTAACAGAAAAAGATTTATCCAATTTAGAATTCGCTCTTAAACATCGGGTTGATTACATCGCATTATCGTTTGTTAGAAATGCGTCGGATATTTATCATCTAAAAAAATGGCTGGAAGATAAAGGTTACGATAAACCAATAATAGCAAAAATTGAAAAGCCAGAAGCTGTTTCAAACTTTGAAAGTATTTTAAATGCGGCAGACGGAATAATGGTTGCTCGAGGAGATCTTGGTGTTGAATTAAAAGCACACGAAGTGCCAATCATTCAAAAAAGAATTATTAAGCGCTGCAATGAAGTCGGCAAACTTGTTATTACTGCAACACAAATGCTCGAATCAATGGTAAGCAATCCTGTTCCAACAAGAGCTGAAGCATCTGATGTTGCAAATGCAGTATGGGATGGAACCGATGTTGTTATGCTTAGCGCAGAAACTTCTGTTGGTAAGCACCCTGCTCAGGCAGTTAAAATAATGAATGAAATTATTCTTAATGCAGAACGCGCTTACGAATTTGAAAGAGCTATTAATTTTGCAAAACCAGAATATATCGAAGAAAATCTTTTTGATTCGATGAATAAGGGAATTTGTGCGATCAGTAAACAGATAAATGCAAATGCCATTATAGCCTTTACAGCCAAAGGAAACACACCGATTAGTTTATCCAAGTTCAGACCGCAGGCTCTAATTATTGCTGTAACAGACAGCTTTGAAACAATGAACAAACTCTCATTGAAATGGGGAGTCCTTCCACTGTACTGCAAAGATATTAGCGATAGACACAGGGCGGCAGAAATTGTTCATCAGCTAATTTTTAAGGAAAATCTTGTTGATCAGGGTGATTTAGTAATCTTTACAGAAGGCGGATTAAAAATAAAGAATGCGCGGGAAAACTGGATTCGTTTTGAAGTTGTTTAATTTAATAGTGAATTGAAAACAGAAGATTTAAAACTTGCACAGTGGTGGGAACCAGCAGAGAATGAAAAAATTCTCTGCACACTGTGCCCCCGTTACTGCACTATCGGAAATGGACAGGTAGGATTCTGTTTTATTCGTCAGAATATTAATGGCAAATTATATTCACTCGGTTATGGAAGACCAACCGGTTTTGCAATTGATCCAATTGAAAAAAAACCATTAAATCATTTTCTCCCCGGCTCACAAATATTAAGTTTTGGAACTGCCGGATGCAATCTTGGATGTAAATTCTGCCAGAACTGGTCAATAAGTAAGGCAAGATTCGATAGTATCAGGTCTTACAATGCGACTCCAGAAGATGTCATTTCTCTAGCAAAAAAAAATAACACTCCCTCAATTGCATTTACTTATAACGATCCCGTCATCTTTGGCGAATATGTTATTGATATTTCCCAAATTGCGAATGATGAAAACATCAGGACGGTGATGGTTACCGCCGGTTATATTGATAAGAACGCGCGCAAAGATGTATTTAAATATATTAACGGCGCCAATGTTGATCTTAAAGCTTTCTCAGAAAAATTTTATCACAAGTTAACTTTATCTCATCTTAATGATGTTCTTAATACTTTAATCTGGTTAAAGAACGAAACTTCCATCTGGTTTGAAATAACAACGCTGTTAATTCCCGATGAAAACGATTCCGATGATGAAATAAAAAAAATGATTGATTGGATTCTTCAAAATCTTGGAGATGAAGTTCCTATCCACTTCACAGCTTTTCACCCGGATTTTAAAATGGCAACCAAATCAAGAACTCCGGCCTCAACTTTAACCAGAGCGCGCAACATTGCTTTAAGTTCCGGAATTAAGTTTTGTTATCTTGGAAATATTCATGATCAGCAGGCACAAACTACTTATTGTTCCTCATGCAGTAAGCCAATCATAAAAAGGGATTGGCATTCAATAACCGAACAGAACATGAATAAAAACAAATGCTCTAATTGTGGAAATATTTTACCCGGTGTTTTTTAAGATTTTGTTCGCAAGTTTTCCAAAAAGAAAATATATTAAGTTTGACTTTTAAGTCACTAACAAAACTCTAACCAGCCAGGAGTTAAAAATGTTCAAGCACGCTACTTTTCGAAGCGTAGCTATATTTATTGTTTTATTAATAGCTACTTCAACATGCCTCGCCCAGGGGAAACATGGGTTAGTAGGTAAATTTCTTAAGCCTTCCGACGCAGATATTCTTTTTGGAAAACCAGTTCAATCCATTCCTATAAGTAAAAGTGATTTGCTCGAAGCGATTAAAAATGCGGATAATTATATTTTATTCAGCATAAAAAATAACCGCATAAATATTACAAATGAAAAAAAGATTAAACTGACTTCAAACTCACATAATGCAAACGAAAAAGAGAACATGTTCTTTTACAGCAAGAGCATTATTAGTTCGCTTGTAAACTTTGCGGGAGAAAAGCAGATATTTATAGAACAAAGGCCGAATAACATCTACTCATTTACTGTAAAGCCAACATCTAATTCAAGTAATTCTGTTGAAACTTCAAACTACTCAGTAAAATCAGGTTCTATAATGAATTTAACATCAACTAATGACAATGGAATAACCTTGGAGATGAGTGAATGGTGTCCGCCATTTTGCGATTAATTTCTTAATACTATGACAGATTTTTTCAAATTATTATATATCGCAAGTATTGTAATCTGGTGTTTACCACCCATAAAACAATATGGAAATCGTTTGTTTTATTTCTTTCTAATTTTAGCTTTACTGGATCCACTTGCTTTCTTTTATCGTCTGATAACACATTTTCATTTTCCAACATGGTTATACACGATCATAATATACATTTGTATACTTACGACATTAGATAAAAGTATATTAAAAAAATATGTTTATGTCTTTGCGGCCATATTGGTCTTTTTCGTTATATCTATACCCTATCAGACAAAGATCTTGTCCAACATAATAATGATCATTGAACTAATTGGATTCTTACTAGTTTTCTTAAAGAATCTAATTGTTTTTTATGTGCAGAAGAAAAAGCTCAACATATTTTACCTGGTTCTTGTTTTTTACATATTAACGAATATACTTAAGTACTTCAATCTATTATTTGGATTTGCCAATGCTATCGCTTTATTTATTATTACAAGTATTACCCAAATCGCGTTCGGATTCTTCTTTTCAATCGTTAGAGAAGATAGACCCTAATACATTATTTAGTGTCGAAAATCCTTTGCTCTTCGGGTTGTTTCTTGTTTTTATTCTTCTCTCGGTTATGTTTATTTATAACCGTTTTATAATTATTCCATTAAAGAAGAAGCATCTGGCAGAAGAAGAAAATCTAAAATTGCAGCAAGCGGAATTGATGGCGTTATTCGCTTCTTTATCGCCAGATCCCATTTTCAGATTTGATGAGACAGGTAAAATTATTCTTGCTAATAACTCAGCGCATAAAATATTTCCAACAAAAATCTTACTAGGCGAACAGGTTCAAAATATTTTACCGTTTACAAGCGATTACGATATTCACGATATAATTGAACATGGAAGAACTGTTTTGTACAATCAAACATTTGAAAAAAGTTTTTACCAATTTTTAATTGTTGGCAGCGAAAAATTTAAGATGTGCCAGGTTTATGGCAGAGATATAACCGAATTGAAAATTAAAGAGCAGGAATTAAAAGAAGCTCTCGATAAAGCACAGGAATCAAAAAGACTAAAAGAATTTTTTCTTGCCCAGATTTCTCATGAAATACGATCCCCTCTGAATGTTATTGTTGGTTACTCGGAGTTAATTGCAGAAGAACTAAAGGACACACAGAGACCTGATTTAGTATCAATTCTTAAATCAGTTAAAAATAGCAGTAAGCGGCTTTATCGTACTTTTGACTTACTTCTCAATATGTCGCAAATTCAGACCGGAGGATATGAAGCTCGTTTTGAAAAAATAGATATTGCCTCAATTCTCCAAATTGTTTTTACTGAATACGAATCAATTGCAGAAGAAAAAGGACTCAAATTAATTCTTACAAACTTATTTGGTGGACCTGCAATCGCAAGATGCGATCATTATTCAATTTCCCAGGTATTCATAAACCTGATTGATAATGCGATTAAGTACACCAAGCAGGGAACTATTGAAATAAAAATTTATAAAAACAATTATGATGAAGTTTGCGTTGATATAATTGACAGCGGTAAAGGCATGTCAAATGAATTTATTACCAACCTTTTTACTCCATTTACACAGGAAGAAATGGGTTATACAAGACGATTTGATGGAACCGGTTTAGGATTGGCAATAGCAAAAAACTTCTCTGATCTTAACAACGCAAAAATTAGAGTTACAAGCGAACAAAATATCGGTTCAAAATTTACTATCATTCTCAGTGGAGAAACAAAATGGTCACTGCCGCAGAGCCAAAGCCAAAACTCCTGATTGCAGAAGATGATGATGAAAACCAAAAGTTTTTAAATCTTTTTCTAAAAAAATATTTTACACTTGATATATGCGATTCATCGGATTCGTTTTACAAGTTAATTGAAAAAAACAGGTATGATATAATTCTTATGGATATTTCTATTAAGGGAAATAAAAACGGACTTGAATTAGCAAAAGAACTTAAAAACAATAACGAAACAAAATCTATTCCCATAATCTGTTATACAGCTCATGCTTTCAATACAGATCGTCTTAATGCACTTGATCACGGATGTGATGCTTACATAAGTAAACCGTCAGACATATATATTCTTCTTAATTCTCTTTTTTCTTTTTTGAAGAAGGAGCAGTTGGAGATACACGAATCGGGAACGACAACAGGGTTTGCCTTGGCATAAAAAAAAACCCCGCGATTGCGGGGTTTTTTCTTCTATACCAATGAAATTAATATCGATAATAATCAGGTTTGTAAGGTCCTTCAACTGTAACACCGATATATTTAGCCTGTTTCTCATTTAGAACATCAAGATCAACTCCAATCTTTGCAAGGTGCAGTCTGGCAACCTGTTCATCTAAATGTTTTGGAAGCGTATAAACCTTATTTTCATACTTGTCAGAATGATTCCATAATTCCAATTGAGCAAGAACCTGATTTGTAAAAGAATTAGACATTACAAAAGATGGATGACCAGTTGCACAGCCAAGATTTACTAAGCGGCCTTCTGCTAGAATAATAATTTCTTTTCCATCAACATTGTATTTATCAACCTGCGGTTTAATTGTGTCTTTTGTATTTCCATAATTATCATTCAACCATGCCATGTCAATTTCATTATCAAAATGACCAATGTTGCAGACAACAGTTTTGTCGTTCATTGCACGGAATTCTTTCTCAGTAACAATATCAACATTTCCTGTTGCAGTTACTATTATATTCGCGCGGGGAACAGCATCAATCATTTTTTTAACTTCATATCCATCCATTGCGGCTTGAAGAGCGCAGATTGGATCGATTTCAGTTACAATTACTCTAACACCTGCACTTCTCAGTGATTGAGCAGAACCTTTTCCAACGTCACCATATCCGGCAACAACAGCAACTTTACCAGCCATCATTAAATCTGTTGCACGGCGAATAGCATCAACCAACGATTCACGGCAGCCGTATTTATTATCAAATTTCGATTTTGTAACTGAATCGTTAACATTAATTGCAGGAATTGGAAGAGTACCCTTTTCAACACGTTCATATAATCTATGAACACCTGTTGTAGTTTCTTCACTCAATCCTTTAATGTCTTTTGTAAGTTCAGGATATTTATCGAGAACCATATTTGTCAAATCTCCGCCATCATCAAGAATCATATTCAAAGGTTTTCTATCATCACCAAAGAATAATGTTTGTTCGATACACCAATCAAATTCTTCAAGTCCCATTCCCTTCCAGGCAAAAACAGGAATACCAGCGGCTGCAATTGCAGCGGCAGCATGATCTTGAGTTGAAAAAATGTTGCATGATGACCATTGAACTTCAGCACCCAATTCAACCAATGTTTCAATTAAAACAGCCGTTTGAATTGTCATATGAAGGCAGCCGGCAATACGAGCGCCTTTCAACGGTTTAGTTTTTCCATATTCCTTACGCAAAGACATTAATCCCGGCATCTCTGCTTCTGCAAGAATAATTTCTTTGCGTCCCCATTCAGCCTGAGAAATATTTTTTACTTTATATGGTAATTTTTTTTCTGCTACCTGTGTCATTTCAATTTCCTTTATTGTAATAATTTTTTAAACAGTGGAACTAGATCTAATTGTTCCCATGTGAAATCTTTATCATTGCGGCCAAAGTGACCATATGCAGCTGTTTTCTGATAAATTGGTCTGCGCAGTTTCAATCTTTCAATAATACCTCGCGGTGTTAAATCAACTTCACGGTTAATATATTCACCAAGCAAACCATCGGGAAGAACTCCCGTTCCGTTAGTATTTACATAAACAGAAACCGGCTGAGCCACACCAATTGCATAAGCAACCTGCACCAAACATTCTTTAGCAAGTTTTGCAGCAACAACATTTTTAGCTATATGTCGCGCAGCATATGTTGCACTTCTATCAACTTTAGATGGATCTTTGCCTGAGAATGCGCCGCCGCCATGAGGAGCCCATCCACCGTATGAATCGACAATAATTTTTCTTCCTGTTAAACCACTATCACCATGTGGACCACCAACTTCAAATCTTCCGGTTGGATTAACATAATATTTTGTTTTTTTATCAAGATATTTTGCAGGAATAACTTTCTTAATTACATGTTCAATTACATCTTCTTTTATTTTCTTCTGGCTGACATCTCCATCATGCTGAGTTGAAATAACAACTGCATCTACACGCAACGGCTTATGGTTGTTATCGTACTCAATTGTTACCTGAGATTTAGCGTCAGGACGCAAGTAAGGCATTAACTTTAAATTTTTCTTACGGATATCAGTTAATTTTTTTACAAGCTTATGAGCATACACGATAGGCATCGGCATTAATTCAGGAGTTTGATCACAAGCGTAACCGAACATAATTCCCTGATCACCCGCACCACCTTTATCTACTCCCATTGCAATATCTGGTGACTGTGAATGAATTGCATTTAAGATTCCGCATGAATCAGAATCAAATTTGTATTCTGCTTTTGTATAACCAATCTCTTTTATTGTTTTGCGAACAATATCTTGAACGTCGACATAAGCTGTTGTAGTAACTTCGCCGGCAACAACAACCAGTCCTGTTGTAACCATCGTTTCGCACGCAACACGTGCATTTGGATCTTGCGAGAAAATGGCATCAAGGACGCCGTCAGAAATAGCATCGCAGACTTTATCCGGATGCCCTTCAGATACTGATTCGGATGTGAATAAGTATGACATTTATACCTCTATTAGTTTTAATAAAATTCTATTTCAGATGAATCGCCGGCATTTAATTTTTTATAATTTCCTTTTACGACAGCATTTATACCGATAATCGAATTATCCAGCATCGATCTTTCAACTTTAGCACTCGGACATAAAATTGAATTTTTTATTATTGATTCATTTACTTCGCAATTTTCTGATATAGTTGCAAAAGGACCAATCACAGAGTTGTTTACAATCGCGTTCTCCGCAATAAAAACCGGGTCTATAATTATTGAGCCGGAGACATTTCTGTTTGTTCCCTTGCTCTTTAGAATAAACTGATTTGTTGACAAAAGAGTTTCAGTTTTTCCGCAATCATACCAGCCATCTACCTGGAATGTTGAAAAGACTTCCCCCTTCTCAATCATCAGTTGTAAAGCATCGGTAAGCTGATATTCGCCTTGTGTCTTTATATCACGATCAAATAATTCATTCAAAGATTCAACAAGCAGCGCTGAATTGCGAATGTAGTACAAACCTGTTAAAGCCAGATTAGAAATTAATGTTTGAGGTTTTTCAACCAGCTTTAAAATTTTATTGTTTTCACAAACAGCTACTCCAAATCTCGAAGGATCTGGAACCGTCTTAACGCCTAGCGAACTTTGTTTTTTGTCAAACACTTCACTAAGGTTAACATCAAAGATTGTGTCGCCAAGAATTATAAAAATTTCTTCATCATCTATAGTATGAGCCGCAACATGAATTGCATGCCCAAGACCAAGTGCAATTTCTTGAGTAACAAAAACTGCGTTTAAGTTTGGATAAAAATCTTTTACATACTCAACAATCTTTTCTCCCAAATAACCGACAACAAATGTAGCTTTAGTAATATTTTCTGCTAGCAATTTGTCGATTATATGGCCCAGGATTGGTTTACCGCCAACATTAAGTAATACTTTAGGAAGAGAAAATGTGTGGGGTTTTAATCTTGTTCCAAATCCAGCTGCCGGAATTATGGCCCTCAAATATCCTTGTCCCTTATTTAATCGACGCTAAATTAAATAATAGGTCTATCGGATACAAACTATATCATTCTTGATTTTAACTTATGAGTCTCGCCGATTATATTTTTTTATTTCACTTTTTCAGTAAGGTTTACGATTTTGTAATCATCTAAATATAGAATGATTGATGAATATTAATAATCGTATAACTCAACTCTTTAAAATCCGGTATCCAATAGTTCAAGCCGGCATGGTTTGGGTAAGCGGATGGAAATTAGCTTCAGCCGTTTCAAATAATGGAGGACTGGGATTAATCGGGGCCGGGTCAATGAAGGCTGAACTTCTTCATGAACATATTATTAAATGCAAAGAAGCAACCCAAAATCCGTTTGGTGTAAATCTACCTTTACTAAGAAAAGATATAGATAATTTAATAGATATAATTGTTCAGGAAAATATTAAAATCATATTCACTTCAGCCGGTCATCCCGGAAAATATATTTCGAGACTTAAAGAAAATGGAATTATAGTTGTTCATGTAGTGCCGAATATAAAATATGGATTAAAAGCCCAAAGCGTCGGCTGCGATGCTGTTGTGGGCGAAGGCGTTGAAGCAGGCGGTCACAATGGAGTAGACGAACTTACTACATTGACATTAATTCCCGCCCTGGTTGATGCACTTGACATACCCGTAATAGCCGCTGGTGGAATTGCTGATGGAAGAGGAATAGCTGCAGCACTTGCACTTGGTGCAGAAGGAGTGCAAATTGGAACCGTGTTTGCAGCAACAGTTGAATCTTCGGCACATGAAAACTATAAGAAAAAAATTGTTGAGTGTTCCGGTATAGATACGACACTGATCTTCAAAAAGATTGGTCTTGTACGATTAATTAAAAACGAATTTGCAAACCAAGTTAAGGCAGCAGAAACCGCCGGTGCAACAGAACAAGAATTAGCGGATCTGCTTGGGAATAAACGTGAACAGCTTGGAATTTTTGCAGGAGATTTTCAGAACGGCATGATGGAAGCCGGACAAGCAATTGGCTTGGTGGATAAAATTATTTCTGTTGAAGCTGTATTCCAAAAATTGATTTTGGAATTTGATAAATGTATTTCAAAAATTTCAGTAACAATATAGAAAGCATTTGGTGAAACATGAACATTACATTCAAATTTGTTTTTCAGAATGGAGTTGAAAAAATCTTCCCGATAACCATTGATGATGAATCAATGCAATTTATTGCGCCGGAATTGAATCCTCCGCAATGGACAAAAAAAGATTTAATTGCCTGCCCGGCAGAAAACTCTTCATGCAGCGAATATTGCCCGATTGCGTGGAATCTTGATGCAGCAATAAAATTTTTTGATGGATTCCCCTCTTACGAACAAGTTACCATTCATGTTGAAACAGAACAAAGGCATTATAAAAAACAAACATCACTTCAGGATGGGATCGGAAGTTTGATTGGAATATTAATGACTACAAGCGGCTGCCATGTGCTTGATAAACTTCGCCCGATGGTGCGTTTTCATCTTCCCTTTGCTTCTCTTGAAGAAACGGAATACCGTGCATTTTCTATGTTTCTTTTCGCGCAGTTCTTAAGAAAAAGAAAAGGTCTTGAACCGGATTGGGAAATGAAAACCCTAAAAGATTTGTACTCGGATATAATGAAAATCAACAGGAATATCGCAAAGAAAATCAGCGATATGGAAAAACTTGATGCAAGTATAAATGCTGTTGTAATACTAAACAACTTTGCGAATCTTGTTTCGTTCGATCTTGAGGATGAAGAATTTTCAAGATTTGAAAAACTTTTTGAAGCATGGTTGAAATGAGAAATTTCTTAAATAAAATTTTCTTGTTTTTACTTTTGATTTTTTCGACAAGCTTCAGCCAGTTTAAGATTTCAAAAGATGTATTGAAGGACAAAATTAAAGGGGGATGGGCCGGACAAACAATCGGTGTTACCTTTGGCGCACCAACCGAATTTCATTTTATGGGAACAATGATTAACGATTACCAGAAAATTCCGTGGAGTGATACGGTTTGTGCGTGGTGGTATAAAAATGAACCCGGGTTATATGACGATCTTTATATGGATTTAACATTTGTCGATATTTTTGATAAACTTGGACTCGACGCCCCGGTCGATTCTTTCGCTGCCGCTTTTGCTAATGCAGAATATCCTCTTTGGCACGCAAACCAGGCCGCTCGATACAATATTCTCAATGGAATAAATGCACCCAATAGCGGTAACTGGAAATACAATCCTCATGCTGATTGTATTGATTTTCAAATCGAATCTGATTTTGCCGGGTTGATGTCTCCCGCAATGCAAAATGCCGCGAGTTTTATCTGCGATAAAATCGGGCACATTATGAATTATGGAGATGGCTGGTACGGCGGTGTTTTCGTTTCAAACATGTATTCACTCTCATTTACTTCAAAAAATATTTATCACATTGTAAATCAATCGTTAAAAGTAATTCCATCTGAAAGTGATTTTTATAAATGCATCAAAGATGTTATAAGATGGTATAAAAAGTTTCCAAATGATTGGAAGTCAACCTGGTTTGAAGTTCAGAAAAAGTGGACAGATGATACCGGCTGCCCGGAAGGAGTTTTCAAAGCTCTCAATATTGATGCAAAAGTAAACGCCGCATATATTGTAATCAGTTTATTATACGGCAAAGGTGATTTCGAAAAAACAATGGAAATTGCTACACGATGCGGGCAGGATTCCGATTGTAACCCATCTAATGCAGCCGGCATTCTAGGCGTAATTTATGGATATAAAAATATTCCAGATAAATGGAAGCAAGCGTTACTTCCTGTAGAAGATTTGAATTTTAAATTCACAAATATTTCCCTAAATAAAGTCTACGAAATTGGCTATAACCATGCTTTAAAAAACATTGTTAAAAATGGCGGGGCGGTTGGTAACGATGTTTTAACAATCAAAACAGAACCTGCAAAAGTAGTGCGCTTTGAAAAGAGTATGCCTGATTTAATTCCGCTTGAAAGAAAAAAAAATCTTGCTTGATACACTTAGCGTACCTTCCTGCGACTTTAGATTTGATGGGAGCGGTTATGTTCTGAACGGTGAATTGGAAACAACAATAAAATCTCGAAGCGATTATGTGGCGGAACTTGAAATTACCACAGATAGTCTGAATGCGGTCAAAGTTCAGCTTCCTAAAAATTATCTTAAGCGTAAGACTGAAATTTGCTGGAATTATGAACTGCAAAATTCAGCTCATCATGTACAAATAAAATGGATTAATAAACTTCCCGGCGAATCATTAAAATTATCCGACGTAATTATTTATTCCAAAAAAAGTCCCAAATAAAATTTTTCCCGGTTTATTAACTCAATACCAAAAATGAAATTGCAGCACAAAAGAATTACCGGTTGAATCACCGGCAGATGCAATTCTATATTGCGGTCTTAACTCAATAAAACTGTATGGAAAAAATTCAAATCCTAATACAACGTGAGAAAATTTTGTGTCACCGGATTTTAAGCCTGTATCAAGCATATCGTATCTTGCCACAGCATCCAAGCCAACCATCACCTGA
Organism: Ignavibacteria bacterium; assembly: GCA_027347805.1. GTDB lineage: Bacteria > Bacteroidota > Ignavibacteria > Ignavibacteriales > Melioribacteraceae > Stygiobacter. The sequence continues at coordinate 37,333 of DAIEQP010000175.1, forward strand.
TAACTTGCTTCTAACATTAATGCAGTTGTTTTAATTCCTTTGTCTAAATAATCGTTTGCGATATCATATTCTCCCATCAGCGAAAATCGTTTGAATCCAATTCCTGCAAAGCCGCCGATTAAATTACTATTCAATACAGAAGTAAATATATCGGTTTTGAAATTTGCTGCTGATGCGCCGAACAATAACTGTATTTTCTCTACAACAGGAGAAAACTCGATTCGCGCAGTATATGTAGGATCGAATGTAAATGTTGCGTGGCTTTTAGGTTTTCCAACACTTGCGGTGAGGAAAATGTTATCGCTCAAGTTTGCCCCGATTTCCACACCCGTTTCCATGTAAAGAGGATTATAAATCATTCCCTGTGCAATTCCTTTTGAGAACAGCAATCCGTAATCTCCGCCGCGTGTGTACGCTGTATGATCATCGAGTCGAATACCGAAATATGGAACAAATGAACCAACTTTAATATAACTTTCATTAGGTAGAATTTTTGCTATACCATAACACTGCCATATTCTATTTATAAAATCATAGCTTGCAACTACATCAATATTCTGAGCAAGAGCCGCTGACAAATACATTGAACCGGTCATATCCTGGAAATCTGCACGTTTGCTTTCCCCGCTGTATAAATACTGTGAGCGGTAATCAAATCCATATGTAATGCTCGGTGAAATTTTGGGAGATAATTTAAAATCTTCATCTCTTGGAGAAATCATGCTTACTACATTTTTGCCAAAGAAAAATCCGTTTTCATTTCTAATTACCCCGCCAGTTGGATTTACATGGCAGCCGCTGCATTTATCCTTTTGTTGAAGAGCAAATCTTGGAAGTGCACGCGATTGTCCGGCTGTTAAAATCAAAGACACCAGAATTATTAAGCTAATGTTTTTTTTCATGCCTTCTCCTTTATTAAAATATTTTTGAACTTACATTTGATGTAATCGGTTTTATTTCCATCGGGTGATTCTTTTTTATTTGTTGGCTATGTCACCTTATTATTCATAATTTAGAAACGAAGAAAGGACAAAAATGTACTACTTAACTTTAACAACATTGCACATAATTTTTGCCGGCATTTGGCTTGTCAACTTTATTGTCGAGCCCGTTTTACGTAAGCAAATCATAATAAACAATAACAAATCTGGCGAGAGAAAGTTCATTAATCTTTACTTATTATTTCTTAATCTTTTCGGAATGGTTGGATCTATCGGCATTTTAATTACTGGAATAGTACTTGTTATCAATTCTGGTTTTTATGGTTTTTTCCAGTTTACAGCTAACCACTGGTTAACAACAAAACAGGTGATACTAATTGTCATATTTATACTTATTGGTGCAGGAATAATACCAACTGCGAAAAAAATAAGATCGGCTGTTGGTAGCGATTTAGACAGTACGCAGCCAATCAGTGAAGATGGATATAAATCCCTTGAAAAAATTTATTTGTTAGGAAGAATAATCAACATACTTGTCCTTGTAAATTTTATTCTCGCAATAACTCATAGGTACATTCTTTAACAATGAAGAAACTTCTGATTCTTGGTTCTACTGGTTCTATTGGAAAAAGCACAATCGAAATAGTTCGATCTTTCCCCGATCAATTTGAAATTGTCGGACTTTCAGTAAATAATAACATTGATGAACTTGAGTGTCAGATTAAGGAATTTCATCCGAAAACTGTTGTTGTTAGGGACAGGCAAAAGGCGAAAGAATTATCGGGTCGAATTGGATCTTCATGCAAAATATTATCCGGTGAAGAAGGTCTTCTTGAAATGTCCCGCGAGGATAACTATGATATTTTCGTAGCCGCTATAGTTGGCTTTGTCGGCCTTGCCCCCACAATTGAAGCAATCAAACTTAAAAAGAGAATAGCCCTAGCAAATAAAGAAACATTGGTAGTTGCCGGTGAAATAATTATTTCGCTTTGTGAAAAATATGGAGCGGAATTGATTCCAGTAGATTCAGAGCACAGTGCAATTTTTCAATGTTTAATTGGCGAACAAAAAAAGAATGTAAACAAAATTATTTTAACTGCTTCAGGCGGTCCCTTTCTTAACAAAAGTTTTTCCGAGCTGGATACTGTTACTATCGAAGAAGCATTGAATCATCCCAACTGGAAAATGGGCAGCAAAATTACAATTGATTCCGCCACAATGATGAATAAAGGCCTGGAAGTGATTGAGGCATTTTGGCTTTTTCATTTGCCAAAAGAAAAAATTGATGTTGCAATCCATCCTCAATCAATAATACATTCAATGGTTGAGTTTTGTGATGGTTCAATAAAGGCACAATTAAGCACCCCGGATATGAAACTTCCGATACTTTTTGCACTTACATATCCGGATAGATTTGTCTATAATAGTGTTGAGACTAATTTAAAAAAAGTGGGTAATCTTTCTTTTTTTGAACCTGATTTTGATAAATTTGTATGTCTTAAAATGGCATACGAGGCAATTAATACCGGAGGTTCTGCCCCCTGTATTCTGAATGCCGCAAATGAAATTGCAGTCGAAAAATTTTTAAAAGGAAAAATTAAATTCACGCAGATACCTGTTCTGATACAGGTAGCGTTAAATAAAATTAGTAACCATACAATTGTTAATCTTGATTCTGTTGTTGAGGCAGATTTTAAGACCCGTGAGTTGCTAAAGAAAATGTTTAATTAAATTCGGTTAATATGGATTACATTATTTATTTCGTTATTACTATCGGCATTTTGGTTTTTGTTCATGAGTTCGGACATTTCGCAGCCGCCAAACTTTCAAAAATGCGGGTCGATGTTTTTGCAATCGGTTTCGGTAAAAGAATATTTGGCTGGAATAAATTAACCGGATTTTCGTTTGGAGATCTTCCCAAGGATTGGGATGGACAGGGAAATACCGATTACAGATTAAGTATTCTTCCTCTTGGCGGCTACGTAAAAATAGCAGGCATGGTTGATGAAAGCTTTGATACAAAATTCACAAATGAAGAACCCAAACCATATGAGTTTCGTGCAAAATCTGTTTTAGCCAAAACTTTTGTAATTACAGCAGGAGTTATGATGAATTTAACTCTTGCTATTTTGATTTTTTGGGGAACAAATTTCTTCCAGGGCAAGCAGGTAATTAAAACTACTACCATTGCTTATGTTGAAGGCGGAAGCACAGCAGATGCCGCTGGTTTTAGAACTATGGATAAAATATTATCCATAAACGGTAAAACAGTAACTGACTGGGAACAGGTTTTAGAAAATTTGATGATTAAGAATTCTACTACCGATGCAAAAGTTGAAGTTTTCCGTGATGGTCAAAAATTATCTTTATCTATTCCAAGAAAAACTGTAAACGAAAGTATTCAGAAAGAACCTTTTATTTATCCTTATCCTGTTCTCCCTGTTGTTAGAGATGTTTTAAAAAATTCTCCCGCACAGGAAGCCGGCATTAAAGTTGGCGATTATATTTTGTTTATTAACAATACTTATATCAGAGAAAGCGAAGAGATAAATAAAATTGTTCAGGCAAATAAAGATAAAGCGATTCCACTTGTACTTTTGCGCGGCAAGGATACAGTTCGCGTCTCTGTTAAACCAAGTTTGGAAGGATTGATTGGAATCTCTCATTCAATTGATTTTGCTGGTGAAATTGAATACCGCACTTATGGTTTCTTTGGATCAATTACTCAAGCGCTTGTAAATGTTGGCCAGTATACCGTAGCTACATTTGCCACACTTAAAAATGTTATTACAGGTAAACTTGCATTTAATCAGGCATTTGGAGGCCCGGTTAGGATTGCACAATATGCTGCTAAATCCGCCGATAGCGGTGCACTCCCCTTCCTTCACTTTTTAGCGATGTTAAGTTTAAGTTTAGCGATAATAAACATTCTTCCATTTCCTGTTCTGGATGGCGGGCACTTTGTTATTATCTTGATTGAAGGACTTTTAAAAAGAGAATTACCAATTAAAATTAAAATTGCAGTTCAGAATGCCGGCTTTGTTCTACTTTTATTATTAATGGCATTCATTATTTATTCGGATTTAATCAGCTTATAAAATTTTTGCTGGGTGTTTCAGCATCTGAAACTCTCTCAATAGCTCTTTGAGTTGCTTTGTGTTGCGGTTTTGTAAACCGCCCTGTTCTACAAAATAATTTGATGAACCCTGCACAAAGTTAACTCATTCAAAGCCGCTGAGAGAGTTTCTTTTTTTTAAAGGATTTAGCACAATGAAATTAATCTCGTTATTTGTTTTCATCATGTTTTTTTCAGTAGTATCATTTTCTCAGGAAAGAACTTACGACTTTGATGAAATTGTTATTTCTGCTGGAAGAACGCCGATTTCATTCTCTAACATTTCAAGAAGTATAGCCATTTTAACTCGTGCAGATATTCAAAAAATTCCCGCATCAAATATTATTGATCTGTTAAAATTCACAAGCGGAGTTGATCTACGCGCGCGCGGAACTGAAGGCGTTCAGGCCGATGTTGGAATTCGCGGCGGTTCATTTGAAGAAACTCTTGTTTTGATTAATGGTGTAAAACTGAACGATCCGCAAACCGGTCACAACAGTTTGAATCTGCCTCTTTCCCTCGATAACATTGAGAGAATAGAAATCCTTAAAGGAGAAGGAAGCAGAGTATTCGGCGCCAATGCGTTTAGCGGCGCAATAAATATTGTAACAAAAAAAGATTTAATAAACTCGTTAAATATTTCCAGCAGCGGCGGTGAGAATGGATTGTATGATCTGGGATTATCAGCATCAATTCTTACCGGTCCGGCAGCAAACAGTTTTTCTATTAATAGAAGTAAATCGGATGGCTACCGTTTTAATACAAACCTGGAATCAACGAATATTTATTTTTCGCAAAATTATTCTTTCAGGAGTGCAAACATAAATTGGCTGTTTGGTTACACTGACAAAGAATTTGGTGCAAATAGTTTTTATTCTGATTTATTTCCCAATCAATATGAAAGGACATTAACCAAATATGGGAATGTATCGGCCGAATATAAATTTTCTGAAGTTGCACTTACATCCAAAACATTTTTAAGAACGAATTTCGACGATTACAAACTTGATAAATTTCGCCCGGGATGGAATCAGAATACACACAGGACGAATTCTTACGGAACAGAATTTCAGGCAACGATTAATACTTCTGCCGGAATAACTTCGTTTGGTGTTGATTTTAGCCGGGATGAAATTACCAGCACAAATCTTGGAACACATAACAGAAGCAAAATAGGATTTTTTGCCGAACACAATTTAGTTCTGAATGAGAATATTACTTTTTCAGGAGGATTCTTTGCATACAACTATTCTTCAATCGGTTGGAAATATTGGCCCGGCTTTGATGTTAATTATAAACTTTCGAAGGATGCAAAAATATTTTTTTCTGCGGGAAGAGCATTCCGCGTTCCAACATTTACTGAATTATTTTATGTGAGTCCCACCAACATGGGTAATCCTGATCTTCAATATGAAGAAACAACCAATTATGAAATTGGATTTTCTTTATTAAAGAATTATTTCCGTTATAATTCAAGTGTGTTTTTCAAGGATGGAACGAACTTGATTGATTGGGTTCGTGATGTCAGAACTTCACCATGGCAGGTTCAAAATGTAAGCCGCTTAAAAACAATCGGCCTCGAAACAGATTTTGATTTCAACATCAAAAATATTCTCGGCAATTTACCATTGAAACAATTCAGGATTAGTTACACATTTCTTTCGTCAGACAGAAACTCATCAGGATTTGAATCAAAATATTTACTTGATCATCTGCGCCATCAATTAATTTTATTCCTTTCAAATGAATTGGCTTTTGATGTAATTCAATTCTGGACAGCAAGATTTGAACAGCGGGTAAACCAGTCATCAAATTTTATAGTTGACACAAAGCTTTCGAAAAAAATTGGCTACTTTAATTTCTTTATCAATGCGACAAACCTATTCAATCAATCATATTATGATATTCCCGGTGTTCTGCTCCCTGGTAGGTGGATAAGTGCTGGTGTTAAATTTTCAATAAATGATTTTTAATTTGGACGAAATGTTAGAGATAATGTGAGCTGAACTTTTACCCGGTTTCCATTTTTTTTGCCGGGTTTAAATCTTGTATTTTTTATTGCCCAAAGCGCTTCTTCATCACAGCCATAGCCAAGACCTTTTACTATTTCTGCACGTGTCACTTCACCATTTTCATTTATAAATGCTTTTACAAAAACTTTTCCAACAACACTTTCTTTTCTCGCTGCATCAGGATAACTAACATTGCGCTGCAAAGCATCCATTCCGCCAAAAGGTTCCGGCATAATATCAACAGCAACATAATATGTCTCATCAACAGGAATTACTTTTTTTACTTCCGGCTTTGGCGGATCAACTTTCAAATCTCCTGCCGGTACGTTTGAATCTTTAGGCATTTCAAGTTCGCTTGTTTCCTCTCCTTTTTTAGCAACTTTTGGAATCCCATATTTAGGCTTTGTTGTTGCTGGCGCATTAAAATATTCATCGCTTACTATTGATGGCGGAGGGCCCAATTCTACGTAAGTTAAAATTCTCTGTCGGACTTTATTATTGTTTTCATCTGGTTTAACAGGCGCTACTAGCAAATAAATTGCAATGAGAAATAAATGAATGCCAACTGCTGATGCGATTCCGATAGAATAATTTCTATTGTAATTTTTTTTTAACTCAAAGGCGCCATAGATTTTATTCTGCGAAGAATCGATCATTTATGAATTCTGATAAAATTGTTGGACAAAGTTAGAGATGATGCTCGCAAGAGGCAATTAAATAACAAGCGGTTCCTTTTTATGGAACCGCTTTAGATTCATTTAGAAATTTATTGGAATGATAACTTTCTTTTTTGTTTTCTTTCCGTCTTTTTCGCCAGGTTTGAATTTTACCGAACGGACAGCTTTTACAGCAGCCGAATCACAAGCTGGGCTCAATGCTTTGAAAATACTTGTAGCCAAAATTGCACCGGTGGAATCGCAGGTAACCATCACTTGAACCTGGCCTTTAACATTTTTCTTTGTCACTTCTTCAGGCGCTACAACTTTTTTTGCTACTGCTTCCATACCGCCAATCGGCATTGGAGATTTGTCGCCTTTCTTTTGTGCAACTGAAAGCGTGTTGCCTGCAATTACTAATGCCAATACAATTAAAAGAAATTTGGTTACAGATTTCATTTGGGCCTCATTTTATATGTTTGATAAAAACTTCGGCAAACATATTTATCAATTTATTATGATGCAATCCCAAAATAAAAAAAGCGGACTGAAGTCCGCTTGTAAAAATTATTTGTCTTTGTTCTTTAATCCCTCTACATAACCACGAATTTCTTCTAAGGTTTTACTTATATGCCTATATACCACCTTATCTTTACGAGCATAAAACACATAACCTTCTTTACCTTTAAAAATTCCTTTATAGACAGCTGACTCGTCACCATACTTAATATCTGTATCCAACTTTTCAGATTTAATTCCTTTTGGAACTCCAAGTGCCTCGGCTTTGTCTGGATTATCACTCAAATTAATCAATGACGCATATGTTTTTTTTGCTTCTTCTGTAGTTGAGTATTCCCCATAGTTGGGCATCTCTTTTCCATCCAAAGCAAATTTATATGGCAATACAATCCACACTGCAACAGGATTTCCTTTTTGAAGCGCTGGACTAAATTTACATTTCATCGCAGCGTCAACTGCCGACTGATTGAAAATTTCGTTTTCTGTTTTAATCACTACTGCCTTTTTTGGTGAACCATCTTTGCTCACCAATATTTTTACATAAACTTTTCCGCTAATATTGTTTTTCTTTGCTTCCTCAGGATAAATTGGCTTTCCAGTCTCTATCAATGCCGGTAATTTTTCAACTTCAACAGTAGCATTTATATCCGGATCGGAAATATCTGCTGGCGGCTCAGGTGTTACGCCAACATCAGGAACATTTGACTTATCATCCAGCTTAAAGTTGATTGGAATTACAACAGTAGCTTTAACTTTTTTATTCTGCTTCGAAACCGCAGGAGTAAATTTTGTTTTCTTTATTGCTTCAATCGCAGAAGCATTTAAGGTTTCCTGTTCGCTCTTTAGTATTTTTGTTTCAGCCACATTTCCTTTTTCATCAATTGTAGCCTGGACAAAAACTTTTCCCTGGATTCCGGCAAGCTTGGCAACTTTAGGATATTCCGGTAAAATTGGTGTTAACGGGGCCGGGAAATTCTTTATCTCCTGATTTATTTTTTCAGCATTAATGTCTTTTTTGTGATTATCCTTTTGCTGTCCAAACCCAACAAAAGAAATAATTAATAGTAACAACAATATTTTTCTTTTCATTTTATACCTCAGCTTTGCGGTCTGACGACCACCTCTTTAACTTTTAGATAAGCTCCCTGCACATCAACCTGAGGCAGGGCGTTCATTAGCAGATTAATTTGTTCGTTCTGTTTTCTGACTTCGCGCGTTAAATCATTAAACTGAACTTTGTATTCCTCCGACTTCGAATAGAAAAAGATTGACGCAGCCAGAAGAATTATGGAGAATGAATATGCGATCGCGGTAAAAAATTTATATTTATAATTTACTGGTGAAGTTCTGTTTTCAAGCTTATCAATATTTAAAAGAATTTTTTCATCAAGAGATTCCGGATATTCATCAATTGCGTTATGGAAAGTCGTTTGAAGTAAATTCATCTTCTTAAAATATTCTCTAGCTTCTTCGTCAGCACCAAGCGAAGTAAACAGAATTGGTTCCTTTCCCTTTCCAAGTTCATTGTCAAAATAAAGATCAATCATATTTATTAATTCTTCGGTTTTCATAGTCGCCTCTTATTTAAGAACCATTTTTGATATTTTTTTAATCAGCTTTTCTCTTGTTAAACGCAGCCGGCTCTTTACAAGATCAGAATCAATACACATCATTTCACCTATTTCTTTATAACTAAATCCGCCATACTCTTTAAGCAGGTAAACTTCTTTCTGTTCAACAGGAAGTTTGTCAAGTTCTTTCATTACTATCTCCTTTAATTCAAGCTCATCAAACTTCTCTTCTAATTTAAAATCCGAATCAATATCAATTTCATCAGCATCGGCAACAGCGTATTGATCCACATGAATTTTTTTGTTTCTGAACAAAGTATAAATTTGGTTTCGAACCGTTGTAAAAAGCCAGAATTCGATCTTGCTCGAATCTTTTATCTTATCAAGATTTTCATACAATTTCATAAATGTATTTTGAATTATATCTTCGCAAGCCATCCTGTCCCACAGCATTTTGAACGCGTAATTATATAACCGTGCTTTATGCCGGTTATAGATCAGTGTAAATTCGATTATTCTCTGCGAAGTAGTCTTCACAATAAATTCTCTTTATTATAAAGATGATTAAACAGGCAAAAAGTTGCCTTACCAAATGCAAAATTTTTTATTTATTTGATAGATGCAAGCACAGAATTCTGCACCTTAAATATTTCCGATGGGTCGCTCGAAGCTGAAGCAAAGGCTGTTAATTCGAAATATTTGTTTTCGAGGCTGAAAATGATTGTCCGAACTGGCTGATTCACCTGATTATTATACTGAAACGCGGGAATTATTTTCGTTCCTAATTCAATTTTTTCATCATTAAATCCCGAAAATGATTTTCCAAGTCCGGCTTTGATAATTTGTTTATTTATTTCAGCAATTCTTTCAAGCTGGTTGATTGAACTGCTCTTTGATTTTTCTTCATTCAAATTGACCATAATAAACTTAATTGTTGCGGAGTAATCATCCTTAACAAGCCAGAGATCTGTTGCCAAATGTTCATTATCTTCCGCAACAAACCAGCCCAGCGGAATTTTAATTTCAATTAAGGACGAATTTGATTTTGCAGTTTTTTCGGTCAGGGGATAATCAAAATTGTAGATTGAAGAATATCCGGTTGCACAGGAATAGAAAAAGAGTGGAAGTAAAAACAAAATCAACCCCCGCTTAAATGCGGGAGCTGATTTTAATATTGTTACAAAGATTTTCATCAGTTAGATTTTTCCAACCAAATCTTCACCTGGCACCAGCGTATCTGCGCCTGGTTCCCAGCTTGCTGGACAAACCTGCTCAGGATGTTCGCGAACATATGCCGCTGCTTTAACTCTGCGTAAAATTTCTTTTGAACTTCTTCCAATGCTGTTGTCATGAATATCAATTGTCTTTAAAGTTCCATCGGGATCGATTATGAATGTTCCGCGCAAAGAAAGACCATCAGCTTCAATGTAGGTACCAAATGTTTTGCAAATGTTTGCTGTCGGATCTGCACCCATCGGATATTTTATTTTACCAATTGCTTTCGATGAATCATGCCAAGCGAAATGCGCAAACACAGTATCAGTACTGAAACTGATAACCTCGGCGCCTTCTTTTTTGAACTCATCGTAATGATGCGCGGCTTCTTCTAATTCTGTCGGACAGACAAAAGTAAAATCTGCCGGATAAAATAAAAGTACAATCCACTTTCCCTTTAATTCGGAAAGGCTCATTGTTTTGAATTCGTTG